>CAZGVK010000160.1:0-10829 GCA_964529095.1 uncultured Elusimicrobia bacterium | reverse complement strand
GACGGAAAGCCCGCGCTGACGCAGGTAGAAGAGCTGGTCCTCGCCGATCTTGGAGGTCGAGGCCTCATGCTCAAGGGTGGCGCTGGTGTTGCCGACCTCGATGTACGGAAAGGTGTGCGCGCCGCACTTGTCGCCGAGCAGCAAGCTGTCGCACTGCGAGTAGTTCCGCGCGCCCCGAGCTGACGCGGCGATGCGCACCATTCCACGGTAGGCGTTTTGTCCGTGTCCGGCGGAAATTCCCTTGGAGATGATCGTTGATTTTGTGTTTTTTCCGATGTGAATCATCTTGGTGCCGGTGTCGGCTTGCTGATAGTGATTGGTCAAGGCGACGGAATAGAATTCCCCAATGGATTCATCCCCTAAAAGTATGCACGAGGGATACTTCCAAGTGATCGCGGAGCCGGTTTCCACCTGAGTCCATGATATTTTGGATCGGGCGCCCGCGCATTTGCCGCGCTTGGTCACGAAATTGTAGATGCCGCCTTTGCCGTTCTTGTCGCCGGGATACCAGTTCTGGATCGTCGAATATTTAATCGACGCATCATCCATCGCGACAAGTTCGACAACGGCCGCATGTAATTGATTTTCGTCGCGCATCGGCGCCGTACAGCCCTCTAGATAGCTGACGCTCGCACCTTCCTCGGCCACGATCAAGGTGCGCTCGAACTGCCCCGTGTCCTTCGCGTTGATGCGGAAGTAAGTCGACAGCTCCATGGGGCACTTCACCCCTTTAGGAATGAGGCAAAACGAACCGTCGGAAAAAACGGCGGAGTTCAGGGTCGCGAAAAAATTGTCAGTGTACGGCACGACGCTTCCCAGGTGCTCCTCCACGAGAGCTGGGTATTCCCTGACGGCCTCAGAGAACGAGCAGAAAATAACCCCCACCTCGGCCAATGTTTTGCGAAATGTGGTTGCCACCGACACGGAATCGAACACGGCGTCAACGGCCACATTGGAAAGCATCTTCTGCTCATCGAGCGGGATGCCGAGCTTTTCGAAAGTGGCCCGGATCTCGGGGTCCACCTCGTCCATGGAGTTGAGTTTCTTCTTGGCCTTGGGCGCTGAATAGTAAATGATATTCTGATAGTCGATCCGAGGATAGCGCACATGGGCCCAGGTCGGCTCGATCATTGTAAGCCAATGCTTGTAGGCTTTGAGGCGCCAGGCGAGCATAAAAGCCGGCTCTGCTTTTTTCTTGGAGATCAGCCGGATGGTCTCCTCGCTGAGCCCCCGCGGGACCTGATCGGCCTCGATCTCCGCTTGAAAACCGTATTTATACTCGCGGTCGGCGAGTTCCTGTAAATCTTGGTTGGCCACGCCTTAAGTATACAATTCTTGACTATTTTAGTCAAGAATAAGATATTGCTTCCTTAATCGAGATTCTTAAGGCAAGCCTCGGCGATGTGAGGCGCCGTCAAACCGTACTTTTCGTACAGTTGCTCGGGCGTGGCCGACTCGCCAAAGGAGCGCAGGCCGACTCGGACGACATGGCAGGAAATCCCGCGCTCGGCGATGGCCTCGCACACGGCGGAGCCGAGGCCGCCATGCACATTGTGGTCCTCGACGGCGACAATGCGCTGTGAATCTGCCGCGAACGCGGCCACGGTTTGGCTGTCGAAGGCAAGCAACGTCGAGGCGTTCGCCACGCGCACGGGAAATCCCTTGCCCTCGAGAAGCTGAGCGGCCGCAACGGCATGCGGCACGGGACCGCCCGAAGCGATGATCGTCGCCTGATATTTAGCGGGGACCGCCTTAGGCAACCACAGGACATCGATCTTATTGGGCTGCCACTTGTAATCAGCCGCGTGCACGTCGGGCATCTTTTGGCGGGTGAGGCGGAGATACACCGGTCCCTGATGCGCGACCATCCAGCGCACGGCTTGCTGGGTTTCGCAGTGATCGGCGGGCTGGAGAATCGTCATGTGGGGCAAAGCGCGCATCGCGGCCACGTCCTCAAGACCCATTTGCGAGGTGCCGTCTTCCCCGATGCCGATGCCGGCATGGGTGCCGATGAGCTTCATATTGGTCTGATTGTACGCGGCGCAAACGCGGATGCTTTCGACACGCCCGATCAAAAAGCAGGCGAAAGAGGTCAGCACCGGAATTTTTCCGGAGAGCGCCAAGCCTGCGGCCATGCCGATCATGTTCTGCTCGGCGATTCCCATCTCGAAGTGTCGGTGCGGGTACTTCTTCATGAACGGCTGGGTCATGGTAGACTTGGAGAGGTCAGCGTCCAGTATGACGATATTCTCATTTGTTTCGGCGAGTTCCAATATCGTTTCGCCGAAGGATTCGCGCGTCGCTTTAGCGGCCATTTTCAATCTCCGCGCAGGCCTTGTCGGCCTCCTCCTTTTTGGGGGCGTTCCCATGCCAGGAAATATTGTTCTCCATGAAAGAGACGCCCTGGCCCTTGACCGTCCTGGCGACAAGGACCTGAGGGCACCCGTCCGTGGCCGCCCAAGCAACATTGAAGGCTCGCTCGATGGCTTCAAAATCATGGCCGTCGAGTGACTGCACGTTCCAATTGAAAGCTCTCAACTTGTCGGCAAGAGGTTCAATGTCCATCACTTCTTTGACCGTCCCGTCGATCTGGCCGTTGTTGCAGTCGACGATCGCGATCAAATTGTCGAGCTTGAACTTGGGTGCCGCCATGAAGGCCTCCCAGCACTGGCCTTCCTGAAGCTCGCCGTCGCCGAGGGCGACGATGATTTTACGATCCTTCCGGTCGAGTTTGGCCGCGCAAGCCATGCCGAGGCCGACGGAGAGGCCCTGGCCGAGAGAGCCTGTGGAGAACTCGATACCGGGCAGGCGCAGGCGGTCGGGGTGGCCTTGGAGCGGGCTGTCAAGCTTGCGCAAATTAAGGAGGTCGACCTTGGGAAAGTAGCCGCGGTGCGCCATCACCGCGTACAGCGCAGGACAGGCGTGGCCCTTGGAGAGGATGAAACGGTCCCTGCCTTCCCAATCCGGAACCTGAGGGTCATGCTTGAGAAACTTCTCATACAGCACGGCGAGTATGTCGATAAGAGACAAAGAGCCGCCAGGGTGTCCGTTGCCGGCCGCTTCGATCATTCGGATGATATCGACGCGCAGGCGTTTTGCCAAGGACTTTAAATCTATCTCAGCGGAAGTCGCAGTGAACATGAATGAATTCTACTATTCCTCCGGCGTGCGGCGACAGATCTTGTTTGCGAACGCGCTTATCTGGAGCATCTAACGCCGTTTTTTCTTGAAGTCGCCGCCTTTCTCTCTCCTAAGCATCAGCGCCGCCCATGGCCAGGACAAAAGCGTTCCAAGCAACAACCCCGCGAGAACGTCAAACGGATAATGTGCGCCGACGTACACTCTGCTGTACGCGCTGAGAAGCGCCCCGCTCCAGAAGGCGAAGCCCGCCGTCGGGTACGCGACTGTCAGCACGGAAGCCATGGCTCCGGCGTTTGTCGCATGGTTGGATGGAAAACTAAAGCGGCCCCCCGGCGGCGTCAGCAACCGGGGGCCGATGCCCGCGTATGCCGGGCGCGGACGAGCTACCCAGGGCTTGATGACACGATAGGAGAGCAGGTCGCAGACGACCATTGCGATCACAGCTATGACGAGCACGCGCAACGCGCGCATCCTTCCTTTATAGAGCCAAATTCCGAGCGCGACGGGCGCCACGCCGTAGAGGAACCAGGGAACCTTGTGTATATCGGTAAACACCGGCATGATCGCGTCGAGAGTCGGGTGAGTTAAGACTCTGTTGATCAAGCGGAAGCAGGCGCGATCGAAGAAGACGAACCAATGGAGAATATTCATTTTCGGGAGCACAGTGCGCAGACGCCATGAACGAGCATCTCGTGAGAGGTCGCTCGGAAGCCGCGCGGCAGGGCGCTCTCGAGGCCGGAGAAGCAGGCGCCGCCGAGTTCATAGACCTTCTCGCAACATTCACAGCGGAAATGATGGTGATGGTCCTTGCCCGCCGCCTCATAGCGCGAAGGCTCCCCGGGAAGAGCCACTTCGGAAATGTCGCCCTTTTGAAGAAGCGCCTTTATATTCCGATAAACGGTCGCGATGCCGAGGCCGGGAGCGCCGCCTTGCGACGCCTCTAAAACCTCGAGCGCGCCGAGCGGACGACCCGCGTCCTCAAGCGCGCAACGGATGGCTCGTCGCTGGGAAGTGTCACGTTGCATCGGCATTATGATAGCAAAAGACCTCTTGCATCACTCAGCATCGTGGGCTATCCTACTGGCATGTCCTGGCGTGCGCAGCTGGAACCCGATTGGCTCCACGAAGCGCCATTCTATCTCGTAGCGCTCATCGCGCATGGCGCTTTGTTGTCATTGAACCCGGTGATCCGGTGGGGATCCTTGGCAGCGCCGGAGAAAACGTTTCCCATTGAGTTCGTCACTGCGGCTTCTCTGCCGCCCATAATCTCGCCAATAGCCCCGCCCCGCCCCAGTGAGGAGAACTTCAACACCCCGCCCAAGCGCTCGCCGAAAAAATCCCGGCCGGGAAAAGTCAAGAAAAGACATGCCGCTTTACCGCTCAAGTCGAAGCCCCGGCTCACGGCAAAGCCTGTCGTAGACGGCAAAGCCCTCAAGCGCGCGCGTCAGGCGCAGACGGATTCAAAACGTCTGCGCATGGCACGTGCCATTGTAGCGGAGAAGGCTGTTGCGGCGAAAGCGGTCGCCACGGCGCTCGCGGCCGAAAAGAAAAGAATCGCACTTGAACGAACTGCCGAGGTGAACGCCGAACGCGCGCGCTTCGCGGCCGAACGGAAAATACAACAGGAACGCCGCGCCGAGGCTGAGCGCGAAGCCGCCGAGCGCAGGGCCGCCGTCCGTGCCGAGCAGCAGCGCCTTGACGCCGAGGTCAAGGCCGCCAAGGCCGCCAAACGCGCCGAGCTTTCCTCGGCGCTTGACAAGATGGCCGATCCTGAGGCGCTTGAAGCCGCGCCGACTCCTGGCGATCACAGCGCCGTGCGCAAAGGCCGGCCCATCGGTGGAAAACCTCTTGCGGGCAAGACCGGCGCGATTGCGGCTTTGGCCGAATCCTTCGATGCGGGTGACGCGGCTCGAAGCGATGGCGCCGATCAGCTTGACTCAAAAACGCGCGGCGGCGGCATCAGTTCCGAAGGCGGCGTATTCTTCTCCATGGATGGCGCAGTTGATACTCGCCGCATCTTGTCGCGCGTCTCGCCTGAAAGTCCGGACTGGATCGCGACCCGCAATCTCGATCTCAGCGTTACCGTTCGTTTTCAAGTCATGCCCGATGGAAGCGTTAAGCCCGGCGCGGCGATACAGAAAACATCGGGCTTCCCCGATATAGACGTCCGCGCGGTCAAGGCCCTGAGCCGCTGGCGGTTTCAGCCCGTCTCAACCAAGGCCGGGGCGACAGAAGTTTGGGGCCGCGTCACTTTTCGGTTCACCTCCTAAATGAGAGGATGTTGCGTCAACCCTTATTTCAAAACGGCGCGCCACAGCCTTGTCGGCGTTCCTTTGTCATTGCTAAACTGTCGGCATGATCCAAGACCTGCTCGGCTCGATTGCCTCGACACAAGCCTATCGCCGCTTTGCTGCGGAGAAAGCAAGCCGCACCGTCCTCTACCTCTTCTTCATCAGCCTTCTTTTCACAATCGGGGGCGGAGTCGCCATCAAGGTCCGTCTCGGACCAGTCGTCGATGAAACCTTCTCATGGCTAGGCAGGGAGGTTCCGACCTTGACCTTCTCCGCCGGCACGGTCACCAGCGCCGATCCTGTCCCTAAACGTCTGGTTCACCCGCAGTTACCCGAGGTCGCCGTCATGATCGACACAATGCGGACTGCTTCCGTGACTTTTCAGACGATGCAGGACGCGAAGGTGCTCGGCTACCTAACCGGCAACGCCCTTTACACTCAGCAACGAGGAGGCAAGCTCGAAGTCTACGAACTATCCAAAGCCGCGCCCGAGCGTCCGCTGATCGTTGACGCGCAATTTTTTCGTGAGGCCGCCGACACCCTCAAGAAGGTCATCGCTCCATTTGCAATTCTCGCCGTGTTCGTCTTCACTCTGTTTTGGACGGCCTTCGCCGGGCTCATCTATGCGCTCTTGGCGTTGCTGATGAAATCGGTCATGGGCGGCGCAATGGCCTTCGGCTCTCTCTATAAAATATCAATCCATGCGCAAACGGCCGCTCTGCTCATCCGCCTCATCCTAACCTTCCTTCCCTTTGCCGGACTCGCACCAACTCTGATCACAATTTCCATCACTTCAATCTATCTCTGGCTGGCCGTGAAGGCCAACACGAGCGCTACGACCTCCTCTGCTTGAGAGTCCGATTAGCCCTCGTTCTTTTACCGGCTCTGGCCGGTGGTTGCGAGCGGCTGACGGGAGAGGTCCGGATTGCGGGCGTCGTCGAGATCTCTCCAAGCCTCGAAGCGCGGGCGCCGAAGACGAACTCGACGCTGTTCATTATCGCGCAAAACGCCGGTGGCGTGCCCCTCGCCGTGCATCGCATCGTCAATCCTCAATTCCCCGCCTTATTTGTGATTTCTCCGCATGATCTCCTTGTGCCGGGCATCCGAAGCAACGAGGTCCTCACCATCGTCGCCCGGCTTAACACGCACGGAGTCCTCGGCATGGCGAAGCCCGGAGACCTCGAGGGCCGCAGCGTATCTTCTGCTCATCCCGGCGACATCGGCGTCACCGTCAGTCTCGACAAAGCTCTCGGCGCCGCTCAAAAATAAAAATCATGCGCGGCGTTCGCCATCGAGCGTCGGCGCCAGCAGCCAGCCTAACCCGAACGTTCCCGCCGTGCCGATAATGACGAGCCAGCTCCAGCCCAGAGGGAGGATCGCCTTCTCCGCGAACCCGAGCAAGGTTGCATTGATAAGAGCCATAACACACATCGCAAGGGCGACGGCTTTATCCGCCTTGCGCCGAGTCAAGAGGCCAAGCAGGAACACCCCGAGGAGCGAACCATAGGTCACGCCGCCGATCTTAAAAGCCAGCCACAGCATCTTATCGAAGAAGCTGAAGAAATAAGCGATTGCCGCAAGAATCAAGGAAAACAGGACGACGCAAATACGGGAAACTTTCAGGCCCTGCCTTGATTTCTTTTTCTCTATTAAGGGCTGGTAGAGGTCGTTGACGAATACCGCGGTCAAAGACGAGAGCGGCGAGTCAATTGAGGCCATCACGATCGCCGTCAGCACCGCGCCGCGCAGGAAGCGCGGCATCACCGTCGCCGCGAAGTAGGGGTAAATTTGATCGGGTTTTGTCGGCAGCGCCAGGCCCGGGTTCTGTTTGTAGAAAACGAAAAGCAAGGTCCCGACCAAGACAAAAATACACAACGTCAAGAACGAGCCCGCGATTGACAGCAGTATCGTCTTTTGGCTGTCGCGTCGCGTCGCGACGGTCAACAGCTTCTGGGTCATTTCATGATCCGTGCCAAATGCGGCCGTCGAGCCGACGAAGCCGTTGAGAATGGCGATCCAGATAATATTCGGATTTCCAAAAAATTTCACCAGGAATCCCGGCGCCGTCATGTTCGGCCCCCAGTTGAAGACATGAAGCTTGCCCGCCTCCTCCGCCAACTGTATGGCGGCGGGAAGACCGCCTTCGATGCGATGAAGCAGGAAGACGATCGTCAAAACGCCGACGCCGAGGAAGGTCAACGCCTGGAGCACGTTCGTCCAGACGACCGCTTCGATGCCGCCATAGGCGATGTAGGCAACGCTAACGACGGTGAACAGCATGATCGTCGGAATAATATGCCAGCCGAGGAGAACGCTGACCGCGACACTCGCCGCCATCAGGCGCACACCGGAAGCGAGCAGGCGCGTGACAAAGAAAAATCCGATAGCCGTGTATTGGCTATGCGGACCAAAGCGCTGGCGCAGATACTCATAAATCGTCGTGCTGTTGTATTTGTAGAAGGCGGGAATAAACAGGGATGCGATCAAGAGACGCGCGGCGGCAGATCCGATGAAGAACTGCAGGTAGCTCCAGTCTTCGCGAAAGGTCGTCGCCGGCACGCCGATAATCGTCATCGCGCTGATCTCGGTGGCGACGAAGGACAGCATCGCGGCCCACCACGGGATGCGCCGAGCGCCGAGAAAGAAGTCATTGGTATTCTTGGCCCCCCTCCCGCCCCACCAGCCGACAAGAAACATCACGGTTAAAGCTCCCAGAAGGACGCTGAAATCCGCCGCGCTCAGCGTCGTCCCGCCCGCGACTGTTGCTTCATTCATTGTTTCCCCTTTCAAAGCGCACGACAGCGCTAGAGTTGACGCAATAATAACTTTGTAAATTTTAGATGTCGAGGCAATAATCCAACAAGGCGCGAGAAAGGAGTTGGAGTGAAGCATCGGCATTCAAAAACATAGAGCGTCTTCCAAGCGCTTCGCGGCAATAAAAGTATAATCCTAAAAAGCATGAAAATCCGACTTTTATTTCTCGCTGTTTTTCTGGCGTTCTTCGGGAGCTTCGCCTCCGCGCAGGCGCTTCCGCCAGAGGAGTACAGCACGAAGACTTCGCCGCTCGACGACTTATCTCGGGAACTCCTCGTCGAGACCGGCCACGAACTCCGCGAAGACGGCAAGGTCTGGAACACTCTCGGCAACAACGCGGTGCGTCGTGAGGAGATGGCCTACCTGCTCTCTCGTCTGGCCGGCGCGCGGCGCCTCAAGGCGCTGCTTGAGCTCAACCTTCTGCTCAACCGCTCCGCAGGAGAGAAGAAGCTCTCCGACACGGAGCGGGAGACGATACGCGCGCTCCTGCGCAAGCATTGGGCGGTGTTCGGCGTGGGCACGCGCAAGGACTTCCGCTCGTACTTCTCCAGCCAAGAGTTGAACACGAAGCTCGACAAGATTCCACAGCGCTTCGACCGAGAGACTGCAATCATCCTCCGCGATCCCGACCCGGCTCTCATCACCGCAGAGCCTTCTGCGATTGCGGCTGCAGCGCCTATTTCAACCATGCCAACTGCACCTCCTCTTGCGCTCTTTGGATCCGTGCTCCCGCCACAGACGTCCGGCAACCCGGAACTGGGTCTATTAAAGCCCTGGTCGCCTCCGAACCCAACGCCCGCCCCGACCCTGCCTGCGACGGCTTCCATCCCAACGGCGGCGCTGGTCCCGCCTCCGCCCGCAGAGGCAACGCCGGCGGAGTTCGACGCAGTCATCGCAAACGGCCCCTATAGCCGAGAAAGTCAGGCGCTTTTGAAAATGCTGGGCGAGAATGCGCCTGAATTCTGCCGCGCGCTCCTGCGCCGCACGATCGTGCATGCAACGCCGCTCATCGTCATCGACGGCGCGCGCACCGGCAACAACCGGCGCGCCGGCTTGGCCCCTGCTTCATCCGCCCAGCCAAGCGCTACGATAGCCCTCAGCGCCGGGCCCTTGATCGTTGAGCGCAAGAAAGGACTTTTTGGCAGGACCGCCATCGTTCTCCCTGAAGATCCCCGCGCTTGGAAGGAGCTGGGCCTGGAACTTCCCACGCTTGAAGCGTTGCGCAAAGATTCCGTCCCCGTGGGTCAGGAAAACGGAGCTTGGGCAATGACCCGGATTTACGCGGACCATAGCCGCCACGGAACATATTCTCCGCAGGAACAGGCGGGCGAACTGCTCGAGCAGCTGCTCCTGCTTGGCCTCGCGCGCGAAGGTTTAGAACCTTCAAGCTACGCCGCCAGATCCTGGGCGCGCGTCGCGCGCCTGTTGTTCACAGCGCGCATCGTTGCGAACTATGGCAACGATTTGTTTCTGGATCCCGACCGGAAACTGGAGTTTCAGGACTGGACCCTGCGCGGCGATGAAGCCGCCGACCTGCTCGCGGCCTCATGGGCGTCATCTCGCGGCAATAGACTCGACCCGCGCGACAATCAGGCGCTGGACGAACGGCAGGCGCTCCCGGAATGCGTGCGAACCTTGCTCGCCGCGTCCGCCCGCGCGCTTGCCGCGCGCACGCATGCAGTCTCAGCTCTCGTCAAATATGGCCTGACAACTTCTGAGGCCGCAAGAACTGCCGCGGAGAAAGCGGCAAGCGCGGAAGCCTCCGCGCGAGCAAAACTTCTCGCCACGCCTCCCGACTGCGCCGGTCGCCTCAGCTCTGAGGAAAACAGCCGGCGCCGCTCATCGGCTCTGCTTGCCGAGAGCGCTCGCGCTGAAGGCGCATTTCGCGAACTGGCCCGCGCTCAACAATGAAGATGGCGCTCCTCGCCGCGCTATTGCTGTTGCCCCGCGCAGCGGTGAGCGACTCGTTCGCCGACTCCGCACAGGCCGCGCCTGAAGCTCCAGAAGGGTCGTGGCGCGCCTATTCTTCATCCTCACGCCTGTTTGTCGGCGAAATTCCCGCGATCGGCTGGTGGCCCATGGAAGAAGAAACAGCAACCGGCTCGGTATTCCGTCTGCTCGGAAGCGATTGGCCCTCAGGTTCGGCGCGCACCACGCTCTCTTTGCGCTACTACGATAAGGGCACCCTCGGCTTCCTGCCGATCAAGCAGGCTGTCGAGCAACTGCGCCTCCAGGACAAAGGAACCAACCGCTCGATTTCTCCTCTGCGCCCGGTGCGCGTGAGCCTGGGCCTGGCGCGCACTTTCGAAATCGTCGAGACGAGACGCATGCCCTTGGACTCGGGCCCTTCTTTCGAGGAGGAAGTACACTCTTACGTCGCGGTGATTCCGGTCGGCGAGGCCTACTACCTTGCGCGTCTTATCTCCTCGCGCTCAAACTATCTCAATTATCGCGCCGACTTCCTGCGGTTCATCAAGTCCCTGCGCTCCGTATCCGCGCGATAGCCGTTGCCAAGCAGATAGTTGGCCGCACTGCCGAGCGCGTCCGGCCATGCGCAAAGGTCCCGCCGTCCATCGCCATCGC
>CAZGVK010000159.1:0-4205 GCA_964529095.1 uncultured Elusimicrobia bacterium | reverse complement strand
GGCTTGCTGAGGTTGACGCCCTTGGGGAATGTGATGGTTTGGCAGTTGTGGAGCAGCCGCCGAAGTAACGCCGTGGCCATGGGGCCGTTGCCCAGGAACTTTGGCCATTCGCGATACCCGAGGTTCGTTGTAATCAGCGTCGGCTTTTTGTTGTAGCGATTCTCGATGAGCCGGAAAAAGTTGTTGATCTGTCCGGGCTTGGGCTCAGCGTATCCCAGTTCGTCGATGAGCAGTACGTCCACGCGCGATAGGCGCTTGAGCAGGGCCTGTGTCGATCGATCGGCGAGACTGGTCGAAAACTCGTCGAAAAGGTCCTGAGCTTTGACCACCTTGCCCGAACGTCCGGCGTAAAGGGCCTTGAGCAAGATCGAGGACGCCAATCCCGTCTTGCCCACCCCGGTGCCGCCCATCCAGACGACGTTCTCCCCGCGCGCGATGAAATCAAGCTCGGCCAGCTCATGGTGCTGCTTCTTGCTCACGCAGGTCTGGAGGTGGAATGGATAGGTCTCCAGGGTCCAGCGATCTGGCAACGCCGCTTGATGGATGCGGCTTTGCACTGAACGCTGACGCTTGTCCGCAACTTCCTGTCGCAATATGTCCCGCAGGAAGGTGCTGTAGCTGGCTTTCTTGGTCTGGGCCGTCTTGAGTTCCGCCTCTACGATCTCGCGCATCTTGCGTAGTTTGAGCGCGTCGAGACAGGCATGGATGTCATCGAGCATGGTCGTCCTCCTTGGGATCGGTCTCTATGCCGTACTGACTGAGGTCGCTGGGAAGCGTGCCGCCGCCTTTACGGAAATTCTCGCTGTCCTCGTAATTCTCCTGTTCCATGGGAAGCAGGTACTCCTGGCGGGCAAGCTCGCCGAGGAGCACGCCCGCGATGCGCGTCACGTCAAAAGGGCCGTGTGCGCGCGCTCGCGCCACGGCCTTCAGGAAGTCCTCGGTCCGGTGCTGACACAGCAGGCCGTAGAGCTTGCGCAGGCTCCAAACGTAGCGGCCGCCGCGCTCAACCTTGAGCCGGGCCAGGTAGTCCGACATGCCTTGTCCCAGTTCCATCAGCCGCGTCTCTTCGGGCAGAACGGCGCTCGGCGGACGATTGCCGCGCCGCTCATGACCGGGCAAAGTCGAATTGCTGCGACCATCGGTCTGCCTGATCTTCTCGTGCCGGGCCAACTCCTCATGGCCCTGGAGCAAAACCACCTCCTTGTCGCTCTCGCGCACCGTCACCGTCTGCCTCAGCGCTTTGCTCGGCGCCGAGTAGCGCATCCCATGCAGAGAAATGTAGCCGTAGGCGTCCACCTCGCGTCGATAGATTTGATAGACCTCTGGAACATACAGCGGCAGTTGGTTCATATACGGCCGCTCAGCGACAAACAGCTCCCGAGGACTGGCTCCTAACTCACGCATTCGCCGCACGTCGGCCTTCTCGTCAAGCCACAACTGAGCCTGCCGATTTAAATCCGCGTCATCCTTGAACGTTCGTCCCGCCAGGAAGTTGCGCTCGACGTACCAAAAGTCTCGTTCTACTTTTCCAGATCGGTCCGCGTGGCCCAGCTCATGCGCCAGAAACCTGAAGCCAAAGCGCTTCTCGAAGGCCTCCATCTCGGGAGAAACCTGCGCGTTCTTGCCCGTCCCGCACACGATCACCACATGGCTGTTGTCGATCACGCATCGGTCGCAGGTTCCGCCCAGCACTTGAAACGCCTCCGTGAGGAAAATCTTGCAGTGAAACCGGTCGAACTTCTCGTAGAAGCGGATATACATCCGCCGACTGTAACCCAGCACCAGGCTTGCGCACTGCCGCTTGACCTTCTTGCCTCCGATCTCAATTGTGTAGGGCGAGGTGTCATGCTGCATCTCCTCAGCGGGACCCGTCACGATCCGCCCAGCCCGCTTCTTCTCAAGCACACCGATGCCGCGCTCTCGGAAGAACCGCGTGAGCGTCGTGTAGGGCACGTCCACGCCATGCAGAGATTTCAGCTCCTCCCACACCCGCACCAGGTTGCCTTGGCACGTCCCATGAAGCTGCCTCAGGTTCTCAACATGCGGCTCCAGACGGTGCGGCGCACCCTGCCGCCGTCTCACCTCCGCCCGGCCGCTCCCAATCACCTCCTTCACAGCGTTGCGTCCCACTCCCAAGTCCTTCGCGATCTTCCGACTGCCGTGACCCTGCTTGTGCAGCGTCAACACGGCTATCCGCATTTCTTGACTGAGCATTGCCTTCCTCCCTGTTCTTTTCTCGGGCGGCTTTCAACGCCGCCGCCGTCTCATCCAACAAAGCCAATCGTTTCGCCGCCCGCTCCCACGCCCACCAGAGCTTTGTACGCGCATTCTCGCCGGCGTCGTAGCCCAGCACCTGAGGCAGGCCGCGTGTCAGCCCCAACGCGATATTGCCCACTAGATCCAACTGCTTGAGCACCCGGTTCTCCGCCTCGCTTAAGTCCGGGTCCTGCCGCCCCTTGCCGGCTGCCGCTAATACTTTCAGAAATCTCGCCGGGTCCTCCACGATCTTGCGCCGTGTCGCCGCCCCGGCCGTGCGGTAGTTCGCGTAGATCGCGCCCAACTGCCGGTCCGTCAATCTCAATCCGCGAATCTTCTCCACCAACACCTTCCCGTCTTCGCCGTTGACGCGCGACAACGGCACAAGATAGTTCGCCGCCGCGTGTGCTCCCAACTGTCCCGCAGCAACATCCTGCGCCAGCCAGTCCGGCAATTCCTCAACCAAAGCCAGCCGCTTGCTCGCCCAACTTTTGCTTCGCCCCATCGACGTCGCCGTCTTGCCCAGGTCCCACCCCCCAACCCGGTGCAGTTCATAAACAAGCCAGCCCTCCTCAATGGCGTTGTAGCCCTGCCCGCTACCCGCACGGTACGCCGCCACCAGAGCGTCCGCAGGCGGCGTCTCCAAGACGACGGCTTTTGCCACGTCTCGTCTCAGGCGCTTGAG
This sequence comes from uncultured Elusimicrobia bacterium, assembly GCA_964529095.1. Classification (GTDB taxonomy): domain Bacteria; phylum Elusimicrobiota; class Elusimicrobia; order UBA1565; family UBA9628; genus GWA2-66-18. The sequence goes on along the minus strand of CAZGVK010000159.1, from coordinate 1,264 downwards.
CGCACGCACACGCTTGTGCCCGTCCACAACAACGAAACGCCCATCGCCCTCCGCAATCACGCTGATCGTGTCCTGCTGGCCGTGCTCCACCAGCGACGCCATCAGTCGCGCCTCTTGCCGCCGGTCCGTCACGCGCAGACGGCCGTAACGTAGGTCCAGCGATTCTAGGTTCACCTCGCGCATCATCACACGACAAGCTTACAGACACCGTGCCGTCTTTCCTATGCCGCTTTGTTTTGCGGTACAGACCATCGCCACCGTCGAGCGCATGCAATCTTCCAGCGCCATTATCCGTCGGAGGATCAGCGTTTGTTTTGCGGAACAAACCGGTGCCGGCAATGATCCCAGGGCCGCCGCTTTGTCGACGAGAACGACCTCGATCAGCGTTTGTTTTGCGGAACGTCGCGCGCGTCTCTGCGCCATGCACCGTCGCACCCTTTCGCGCGCCACATACTCGGGATGCTCTCGGCGATAGCGCCGCCAGTAGCCGGGGTAATCTCGCGACCAATCCCGCGTCTTCTTCCTGCGCACAGAAGCGTAGTCCGCGTGCCGCCGTCGCCACCTCTGCCAACGGTCGCGGCGCAACGCCGCACGACATACCGCACGCCCGCAGACCACCTGTCGATTTCCCGTGCGTCGGTCAGGCGTGAACGGCTGGCTGCAATGCCAGCACGACTTTGTCTTGTACTTCATGGTGGGCACCCCTTCCTCGCATAGGATGTCTCACAGAAGTTTCGGGAAGGCTTCACAAATTCCGCCCATATTAAGGAACGGCTCATTTTCTTTGCGCTTCGGCCGTGGCCGTGGCTGTTAGGATTGAAATTAAAAAACGGCGTGACCGGGGCGGTCAAGCCGTTCAACGTCGTTTTAGGCGGAGAGAAAAGAGAGCACTACGACAGGCGGGTCCATTTCGATGGGCACACCCGGGTTGGTTTCAGTGAGCGGCAAAGCTCGAGAACATGCCCGCTTTCCACGACCGCGCGTTTCGAATCGCACGCTGGGCAACACATCCGTCGTTTACATGAGAACGGCACGAAGCGGCTGTCGCCGCAATCTCTATAACGGAAAATCTTCCACACGAAGTGTGGAAGCCGCACTCGAGGAAGGCCCGCAGGGAGGACTAGGCGCAGGGATGGGCCGTGCCGTCGCGTTGTCGGGAGCGCTCGGCGAGATAAGTCTCCAACGACCCGAGGACCGCCCGGTAGAGAGGGCTGGCCGCGGCGTCGCGCGCTCGATAGGATGAGCCGACAGGAACGGGGGGCAT
>CAZGVK010000158.1:0-2532 GCA_964529095.1 uncultured Elusimicrobia bacterium | reverse complement strand
TGGGATGGCCGTCTTCCATCCAAACGACAGCCTGAGAGCGAAAGCTGGACCGCCCCCCTTTGGTAGCAGCGCGGGGGTGGCAGCGGCGGATAGATGGCATTACTGCGGGCCGCCCACTGGAGATGGCATGGTGCGGGTGCGGCATGATGGAAGATGCTGGAAGCGACGTGCGTCAGGCGAACTTGCGTCGCCAGAAGTACAGGGTTAACGGGGCGAGGCCACGGTCTTTTTGCTCGGTCAAGCCGTTGGCAATGAATTCCGCGACGGCATGATAGGTGCGAGACTTCAGCTGGGCGAGTGCGGCGTAAATAACTTCCTTGGCGTAATGATAGAACTTGACGACGAAGGGAGGAAGCAGCGCGAATGTGTGCCGGCACAGGGTACAGAAAAGGCGGCAGATGGGAAGGCTATAAATCTTGGTCAGCGTGATAAGGCGGCGCATGTAGTGTCCATGCCAATACAAAGGCGCGGGACGTTGGCACCTTTGGCAGCGGCTAGGTTTCGATAGCCGCTTGTCCTGGAAACGAACAATGTAGTCATCGATTTCGTGTTCCATGGACAAATGTTAACGCCGTTCTGTAATGCTCCAGAAATCGCCGGCGTTAGTGCCCACCCTCGTCGCGCTTAAAAATCGCCAATTATCGCCGGACGAGATCCTCTTGCGTTAAGACTCGCTTTCGTCAAGCAGTAGTCGAATCGTCCGCTGCTTCTCCCGTATTCGATTGAGATGTCGCTGGGCGGCCTTGAGCCTGCCGTCGATCCCACCGTCCGTGGAGCCCAGTGTACTTTCAATACCGCCGATACCGTCCTGGGCACGCAAGATCGACGCATGAAGATCGCTGGTGTCCCATTGCGCAACCAGTGTAAGGGGCGTTTTAATCGAAGATCGTGGCCGTTGCCAAATGAAGAAGGCGACGAGCAGGGCGGCGAAGGCCACGCCGAGCGACCGGAAAACCGTGCGACGATGGGAAATCGCGTGGTTGGCTTCGCAGCCGAGCGCCATCATCGTCAGACGCGGTGGCGGGTCTTCCGCGAGAACACCAGCCCAGCGGTGAGCAGACCCAATTGTGGTCAACCAGTCGCGGCACTCGTGGCAGGACGCGAGATGACGTTCGAATTGAATAGCTTCGTCCTTGCCCATTTCGCCCGACTCGAACAGTAGGCAGTCTTCCTTATGCATGGTATTCCTCGAGAGCGCTGCGGAGCTTTCCAAGGGCGTAGTTCATGCGCGATAGTGCCGTACCGAGCGGGATGTCCAGCGATTCGGCGATCTCTTTGAAGGACATCTCGCCGTATTCCCGCATCAAGAAAATTTGACGTTGTTCAATGGGAAGCTCTTTTAGAGCCGCTGCGAGGTGCGCGCGCTTCTCGTTGTTCTCGGCCGTGGACTGCGGGCCGGGTGCAGGATCACTGAGCCACGCGGCGGCGACTTCGACATCGACGGAATCTCCACCGCGCGCCCGCTTGGCTCGGTCATCCAGGGCGAGATTATTGGCGATCTTAAAAAGCCAACTCACGGCCTTTCCCCTCGGTTCGTACGACGACGCATTCTTGAAGACCTTCAACCACACCTCCTGAAATAAGTCTTCTGCTGCCTGTCGTCCGGACAGGTGGATCAAGAAGCTGTAGATCCTCGCCTGGAAACGTTCAACGAGCTCCCGGAATACCTCCGGATCGGCGGTGCAGCGCCGGATCAGCTCATCGTCGTTGTCCAAGATATTTCCTGGCGGGGTGCCGTTAAGCTAGTCCTGCCCAGTCAGTTCCTTCATGCGCCGGTCAATGATCGCAGCCTTGCTTTTGCGCCGCTCCGCAACACGCTTCGAGAGCTCATCGACCTGGTCCTTCAGCTCGTCCATTGCTCCTCTCGTATTCCGGAGCTCGATCTCCAGCATCGACAAGTCGGACTCAAAAAGATCCTCCACGGCCTTCTGTAATTTTACCCTCATCGCGGCTTTGACGCCGGAATCCGTAGATTTCCGCAGTTCCTCGTACAGATCGTGTATCTGAAGGTCATTCTTGAGTTGGCGAATCATCTCACGCTTCTGCTGTTTCCTGTAATTCCCGACCCTCTGGAACCACATAAAGTATTTGCCGTACAGCCGCCGCACCGTCCCCGGTTCCATGTCATGGAGCTGCTTGTAAAGCGCGGGGTCGTTTGCCTTGAAATAGTTGAGTGCTTGGACCTCTCCGGCCACCGTTCCATCGGGCAATTCCGTTCCCGCAGCCAGCTCATTCACGGGCCCTGAATCCTCCTCGGCCCAGACCCGCCCCGCCCCCATTCCCGCGGCCAGTGCCGCGAACAGCATCGCACGCATGATCGGCTTGTTCATGATATCCCTCTCTTGTGGATCGCTATCCCGAGTCTTCGGGTCTCTACCTAAGACAACTGGGGAAGGCCTCATTTTATTTTATCCGGACTCGCCTCACTGTGCTTTGTCGGATACGCTTATGGAAGGATGATCCATCATCCCCATAACAGTCTGGCGGTATTGACGCATTGTTTCAAGCCCTGGGATGGGAGTTTTGGTAGAC
>CAZGVK010000157.1:0-6284 GCA_964529095.1 uncultured Elusimicrobia bacterium | reverse complement strand
GTGAAGCCGTGGCAGGTCTACGGTGGTTCGCCTAGGTCCGGGCACTCTGCCGCGAGCCTTGGCCCTCCTGAGGCCCAGGATGATGCGTTCCCGGGTGAGCTCGCGCTCGAACTCGGCTAAGGAGGCGAATATCCCGAAGATTAGCCGGCCGTTGGCCGTTTCGGTGTCGATCCCTTCGCGTAGGGAGATAAAAGAAACGTCCCAGCCTCGGAAGCTCTCCATGGCATCCACCAGCTGGCGCAGCGAACGGGCGAACCGGGAATAATCCCAGACCACCACGGCGGCGATTTTACGGAGGCGGGCGTCGGTCAGGAGGTTTTTGAGGGCTGGGCGCTTATCTTCGTTTAAAGAGCCGCTGAAGCCTTCATCAATGTATTCCAGCGCTTTCCAGCCCCGGGCCTGGCAGTACCTGCGTAATTCCAGCAGCTGGACCTGGATATCCTGGCGATTGGTGCTGACACGGACGTAGATGCCGACGGTTTTGGGGTCTGGGTTTTGGTTTAGGGCTGTTGTTTTTGGCTTTTGCATTCCTGGCTTCCGTTGTTCGTTGTTTTTGTTTAGGGGTTGATGCTCACGACCAGCGCTTTAGTTATCACTCAAAGGAACTTCTCCTCCTCCGCCTGGCTCAGACATCTGATTTTCATAAAATTCGTGGTTCCTGGTGCCGTTGCCGTACCCTGAGTTTAAGAAAGTGCAACGGTTGCACTTTTGCCAGCCGCTGTTCGTTATTCAAAGCCGCTTTTGCCGTTGCTGTTGTTTAGAATAAATATAGACCAAAAACATATAATGTTAAATAGTACATATTAAATATACACTAAGCTGTTTTGCGCCGTAAGCGTTACGACGGAAAAGCGTAAGCGTTACGACGGAAAGCGTAAGCGTTACGACGGGTCGGCGTAAGCGTTACGACGGAAAGCGTAAGCGTTACGACGGTAATTTTAAACTGACAGCGCCGGGCTTGCCCGGGCTGCGGCTAAGGGGCCCCCATTAGCTCTGGATATCCGATTTGGCGGCGCGAGATCAGGTAGCCGGCGGCGGTGGGCTGGAAAAGCCAGCCGCCGGTCGCCGTCAATTCGACAATAGCCTCGCGGATCGTCTGACGGCGCATGCGCAATGCGGCGCCCACCACGCTCTCCGGCCAGACATAGCCGATGAGCTTGTTTATGCCGATCGTGAGCTGCTTGCCGGGATCCACGGTGGCGCAAAGGCGCTGATGCAGGAGTCGCGCGGGGTCTGAATGGAGCGCGCGGACCTCGCGCATGTCGATGTGCGTGTACGCCCCATCACCCATGATCGCCTTTGTGATCCGGTGGTTCACCGCGATGAAGAGCTGGCCGGTAACCTGGTCCTGGTAGTAGCTCAACAGGTGGATGATCCATTCTTTCTTGTCGCTAAGGACTTGAACGGTGACATTCGATAAACGGAGGAGACTTTCCATCACCTCTTCACGCTTGTCGCCACCGTCAGTCTTGTAGCCGATTTCTTTCATCAGCTGCTGAAGGCTCGTTTTAATGGCACCGGCATTTTCTGTGACCGCGTCCTTCTTCGGCTCGAGCAGGAGAGCCAACTGCTTGCCGGCGGTGCCTTTGGGGTTTAATAAATCAACGGTGGCCGGTACGCTTCCCGCCACGGCGATGATCCCCTGCAGAAGACGCATATCGTCGGCACCCAATGGCTCAAATCCTATAAAGCGCAAAGAGGTGTTCTCGTTGTAGGAATACGTAATATCGAGGTTCTTACCTTTACGCTCCCCGCGCTTGAAGCTCTTAAAAAGCCCCGGTGCTAGGCAGTGCGCCCGATCGTGTCGCGCGTAAGTGAGCGGCTTTTTCATGGGTTTCCTCGAAAGTGCAACGGTTGCACTATTAGCTCTTGTACTTAATTTCGACGGTGGCAAAGCAGGCGGCCTTGAAGAACTGTTGAGCGGCTTTGGCCCACTGTCCGCGGAGCTTCGCGCCGATCGCGGGCATTTTGCGCGGATCGAAGCTGAGCTCGAGCGCGACTTCCGTCTTCGTTTTCCGGTAAAGGCCGGTCTTTACCGGGGCCGCGTCGCTCTTGCCCGCGGTCTTTCCCGGGCCGCACGGCTTCTCGTCTTCTGCGGCCGCGACCGGGAAGTATTCGTCATGCAGGCGCTTGAGTGTCGCGAAGCCGACCATGTCGTTGTTGATGGCCTTTTCGAAAGCCTCTGTTTTTTCCGGCAGCTCCTTGGCGACCTTCCCGGCCAGGCTTAGCAGAAAGTTGCTCCCGCGGACGTCCAGCTCGTGCTTGACGATGAGAGCCTGGTACTTTGGCTCGGCGGCACCGATCTTGCTGTAATTAAATCCCGTTCGACGCGAAACCTTCAGGTCCTCGGCCGCCGGGTCCACCTTACCGCCGTGAAACGCATCCTTAAACTTGCAGAAGGCATTGGCGCGATCCATAAGAGACAGGTCCTCACGGTGGATGTTCTCCACGATCGCCAGGCGCAGCAACTCATCGTTCTCATGTTTTCGGATGATGGCCTTAATCATTAATGCGCCGTTGATCTGCTGAGCGCGTAGGCGCCGTTCGCCAGCGATGAGCTCATAGGCTGGCCCAGTGGCCGTCCCGCCGGGCGCGGCTGGCTGGCCCGTTGCGCGGACGAGGATCGGCTGTTGGAGACCGTGAGCTTTAATGGAGGCAGCAAGTTCCATTAAAGATTCTTTAGGGAAGTCCTTGCGGGGCTGATCGTGGTTGGGACAGATCGCAGAGACAGGGATCTCCTCGACACGTTCGGCCGCGGCGATGCCGATGGCCTTGATGCCAAGGAGAGTTTCTACTGCGCTACGACGGGCCGGCCGGGTTTCGGACATTTGTACAGTCCTCCGTTAAGGCTCGAAGCCTGGGCTTTTATCCTTGCTTCGTTGCTGCTTTTTTATATCTTCTGCGCTCAGTGCTTCAATATCTCGCAAATCCTTGTCGCGACCGGCTTGGCGCTTGTTTTCGAGGAGGCACTCTTTCGATGGGAATTTAACGGGAACACCCCCTAGACTTCCTTGGACGGCATCTTGCCAAAGTCTGGCTTGGTCTACCCCAGCGAAGGTAATGGTAACGTCTATCCGTACCGGCGCGACACCGAATTGGATGAAGTCCCCGGAGAGATAATCCTCTTTCGTGTAACCGACGTTGCCGGCACCAAAGGCCGCGACTGCCTTGACCACACGTTCCGCGTTATCGGCGGTCGGCTTGATTGCGATGTCCATGTCGCCCGTGTCGCGCGGCCGGCCGTGGAAGCCAACAGCATGGCCTCCTATGACCATATATTCCACTTGGTGGTCGTTCAATGCCTTAAGGAAATCCAGAAAATCATCATGGACGTTCTGTTCAGGCGTCATGTTGGCGCACCCTGTGGCCGACTGTCTTATCAAGCCGCGGAAGGTCGCAGCCATGTTGGAGGAAGTAGAGGCGGCGTGTCAGGTATCCGACAGCCTCGACGCGTTCTTCCGGAAGCCGCGAGAGCCAGTAAGTGAGTTCTTCCGCATCCTGTTCGGTTTGCAGTCGCTCAACAGGGACGCGCCGGCTAACGTCTCGTTGCATGCGGAAAATCATGATGCCTCATTGAGCGAGGCGGCCGCAGCCGGCGCGGCCGACTGCGGGCACTTGCGCAGGATCTCTTCGGCAAGTGACTGGTAGTCCGTGAAGCCCTGACAAGAACGATCGTAATACTGGATGGGCTGGCCTTGCCCCGCGGCCTCGGCCAGCTTTGTATTTTGGTGGATCGTCGTGCTAAGAACTTTCCCTGGCAGAGCCTCATTAAGCTCCGCCAGGCATTTCTCGCACTCATTGACGTGCTTGCGGTTAAAGGTGCCGAGAAGGCCCAGGATCTGCAAGCCCTTAACGTTGTCCTGAACGTCTTGAATCTTCTCGAGGAGGGGGCGCAGGCCCTGGACGGAGAGCCATTCGAGCTTTACAGGAATAAGGACCTGGTCGGAGGCGACGAGGCTGTTGGCAAAGAGGACAGAGAAGCTTGGCATTGTGTCGATAAGGATGAAACTGTAGCGATCGCGGACCTCCTCGATCTTGCGTCGCAGGAAGTTTATCGCCTTAAACTTATCCTGCTCCATGTTTGCCTCATCGGCGAGTAGCCTCTCCGTGGTAGGGATCACGGAGATGTTCTCAAACTTCGTCTGCTTCACGACCTGGTCGAACTCGGCCCGTCCCAGGAGCCAGTCACCAAGCGGCGCGCTTGCGCCTTCGGCGTGGACGCCCAAGTAGCGGCTTAAGGACGCCTGCGGGTCGGCGTCGATGAGAAGCGTCGGGTGGCCCTTGAGCGCCAGGCCGGCGCTGAGGTTAAGGCAGGTCGTCGTCTTGGCGACGCCGCCTTTTTGGTTGGCGAGGGCGATGATCATTTACGCTCTCCAGGTTTCAACGAGAAACCGATTTCTTTACGGGGTTTAGACGGCGGCTCCATGATCTCATGGATGGCGGCGAAGAGCGCTCCAAGCTTCTCGGCGTGGTCGTCAAGACGACCGCCTTGGCTTCTGAGCCGGCGCTCGAGCGCCGCCAGCGTTGCGGTCAGGTCCTTATGTGCCTTTGCGAGCTCACGAAGACGGTTGAAGGCTCGCACGACGTTGATACTGGCGGCTACGGCGACCGGCGTCCGGAGGACGGCCGACAGCATGACGGCACCATGCTCGGTGAAGGCGTAGGGAAGGTACTTGGAGTACCGACCGCGGCCGCCGTCTAAGGTTGCAAATTGCAACCTTAGAGAATCAACCTCTTTCTGCGTTAGCCGAAACATAAAATCAGCAGGAAATCTATCCTTGTTCCGTAAAGCCTGCTGATTGAGGCGTTTGGTCGTAACGCCATATATCTTCGCGAGATCCGTATCGAGCATGACGCGGCGGCCACGGATGGTGTAGATGAGCTGGTCGACGTCGTGAGCTATTAGGGGTGTTTTTAAAATATTCCCTCCCGGTTGGACGCGAACCGAACGACAAGTAGCTCATCAAACCAGTGATCCTGCTCGGCTGGCGAAAGCTGATCAAAGCCCGGCGTCGCCGCGATCTGCAGAAGCCTCGCCATAGGACGGCTTCGGTTCTTAGGATGGGACACGGAATTATTGCTCACGGGGAAAACGGCAACTCGATCCAGGCGAGCGCCGCATTGATATGCTCCTGGTCCCAAACGTTCATTGCCTCGAACAGGTCGAAGCGCGAGAACTTCCGGTCGGGCTCGATCAACTCATTATTAGTCGAGGAATTCCAGACGGAGAGAACAAACTTAGCGGCACAGGCCTCGCCGTGGCTTGCGGGCAGCGACCAGCGGAGCAGCGCGAGCGGGTCCCAAGGCTCGACACCGGCGGCGCTTCGTAGTGATGGGAACGAACAAGCGAGGCGCGTCATCGACTCGATACCGATGACGCCCCAGCGCTCACGACGGCGTTCCCCGCGCTCGCGTACATCCTTTATTGTATCGTCAAGACGCGAACTAAAACGGATGACGGGATCAGGATTAAAGACCTTTCCACGAATCGGTTCTTTCAAAGGATCCTCCGAGTTAGGCATGTCCCATCCGTTTAACGATCAGATCGTAGACTTCACGACGGTTGCGAACGGCCTTCACGATCACGCGCCGGCCGGCGATCTCGTAGACGACGCGATAATCTCCGACCCGCAGTTTCCATAAACCATACAGCGAACGGCGAAGCCTTTGTCCAGACTTGGCTGGCTCTGTCATCAGACGAGCCTCGATCGCCCTAATAATCCTCTGCTGAAGATTGCGCGGGATAAGCGGAAAGTCGTCATTTAGGACCTGGACGTGGTACTCGACCGTCCAGGCTGGCATCACTTAATTCCAAGGCGGCGCTTGAGACCCTGATGTGAGATCGTCTTAGTCGACCGGCGCGTCGCAGCGACATACTCAAGCCAGTCGTCCTCGACGAGCTCCAGTGCCTCAACGAGGAGATCTCGGGCCTTCTGTGACATTGTAACGCCATCCTTCGCGGCGAGCCGGACGATGGCCGTATGAATTCCAGGATCTACGACGGCGGAAATGCGTGGTAGTGCGCTAGGCATATTATTTCTCCTATATAAAGTGTAGCACTTCTGCGCGTCTTATCAAGAGGACAGGCCCGCTCGAGCTCCACGAGCTCGGCGGCTTGCTCATGAAGGCCTTCGCCTCTGCGCTGGGCGGCCAGTAGATTGCGATATCTGTGATGTCTCGGCGCAACAGCCGGTCGAACTTCTGATGGAGGTCTTCTCCCTGGATGTCGTCCTCCTTTTCCATGATGATGACTGTATGACCGGCTTTCCTCCATACCTCAGCGA
>CAZGVK010000156.1:0-10467 GCA_964529095.1 uncultured Elusimicrobia bacterium | reverse complement strand
GGCGGGGCTTCGCGTTAAGGCAGTACTGGACCACAATGACTACCCGATAGGCATTAAAGTCACCGACGCCGAAATGCGTGCGCTCAACGTTGTGGCGAGCAAGACCCTGCCCCAATGGAACTACACGGTCAGGCCGCATGCCGAGAGGCAATGAAAAGTAAACTTAATTATGCGGAGCCTCCTTAGAGTGAAGCATCGGCATACAAAAACACATAGTTATTTTTGCGCCAAGCCTTATCCGCCAGTTGACGGGAGACCGCCCACTCTCCGTCGAGGACTGCTTTAGGCTGGCTGTTTGCTCAGAGGTCTCCGGCACATACGAGCAGGTGTACATGTGTACACCTGCGGGAGGTGCTTCCTCCCGAGAGATGGCCTGAGAGGGTTGAGCATAAATCGTTATTTTTGTCGTGTCGCGCAGGGTATTGCCGCCGCCGGTGCAGCCGCTGTAGACTGTACTGGGCAAAAGTTAGCCCCAAACTCGTCGCGCGAAAGGCATATCCTATTGACAGACCTCTGAGCAAACCGCCGATTTTTTCTAAATTTTTAAAAAATATTTTGCGGGTTCAGGCCGCTTTACAGCTGATTGGCAGCCGATGCTTGTCCATGGCGCGAGGCTGCATCCGGTTTAAATAACACGCTTATCCGTGAGGAGTTGCACTCACCCGCGGGGTGGAAGTGGTATCATCCATTCCTTCATGGTCGGCACGGAACATTTCGCAAAACTACAGACCCTCATCGACCTCGAGCGCGAGGCCGAGAAACAGGAGAACCTGCGCGAATTGCGCAAGTTTCCGGTGGCCCAACGCGAGGCGCGGGGAAAGACGGTCAGCGGCCTCATCGTCGACACGATTGAAGGCGGCATGGGCGGCATGACGATGATCACGCTCTCGCGCGCGCCGCGCGGCGAGGAATTATCTCCCTTCCACGCGATGAACGCCGGCGACAATGTCCTGCTGACTTTTTCGCCCAACAATGAGTATGCGTCCGTCACCGGCGCTTTATATAAGGTGGATGAGTACCGCGTCACCGTGGCGATCAGCCAGGCCTCTCCCGAGGAGGCCATCCGCGGCCATAGCCAGATCGATCTTCTTGGTTCGGACGCGACCTATCAACGCATGCGCAAAGCGCTCATCACCGTCGCCGAGTCGAAGCGTTCGCGTGTGGCCACCTTGCGTGAGATAAGCCTCGGGGCTCTGGCGCCTGAGCGCGTCAAGGTTCCTAAAATAATTTGGTTGAACCGCACGCTCAATGAGTATCAACAAAACGCGGTCAAGTGCGCGCTCGCGGCCTCAGACATGGCACTCGTGCATGGCCCTCCCGGCACCGGGAAAACGACCGTGCTCGTGGAGATCATCCGTCAGCATGTCGCGCGCGGCGAGCGCGTGCTGGCGACGGCCCCCTCAAACATCGCCGTTGACAATATCCTGGAAAAGCTCATCGGCACGGGCCTGCGTGTCACGCGCTTGGGCCATCCCGCGCGCACTTTAGAGAGCCTGCGCCACGGCAACCTCGTCGCGCAAATCGAGGCCGATCCCGCGTACGCGGAGGTCAAGGAACTCGACGCGTACCGCGAACGCTTAATTCACCGCAAGTCGCGGCATGGCCGCAGTCTTCAACAACTCGGCTATGAAGAGCGCCAACTGCGCGAGCGCGAGGTCGGTAAGCTCTGGCGTCAGGCCCGCGACCTTGAAGCGGAGATCGCCCGGCACATCGTTGCCGGCGCCAATGTCGTCCTTGCCACGCACGCGGGTATTTCCAAGAGGTATGTCAAAGGGGATTTTGACCTTGCCGTGCTTGATGAGGCCTCCCAGGCGAGCGAACCATTGTCATGGGTCCCCTTGACGCTCGCGCGCAAGGCTGTTTTTGCGGGCGATGCCAACCAGTTGCCGCCGACGATTTACTCCAAAGAAGCGGCGGAAGGCGGTTTAGCAACGACCCTCTTTGAACGCCTGAAAAATATTTTACCAGCCTCGTCGCAAACCTTGCTGCGCGTGCAGTATCGCATGCACTCAGACATCATGCGTTTCCCGTCGCAGGAATTCTACGAGGGCCAACTGATCGCCGACGCTTCGGTCGCCGCTCATCTCGCCTCGGAAATCGTCGGCGTCGCGCCGTCGGATCTCACCAGCCGCCCGGTGACCTTCATCGATACCGCAGGCGCGGGCTTTGATGAAGCATGGAATGACATGCTCGAAAGCCGAGAGAACAAGGGCGAAGCTGAACTTGCCGTCAAGATCCTGCGCGAGCTGCTCGGTGTCGGCCTCAAGACCCGGGATGTCGCTCTCCTGACCCCTTACGTCGCGCAGGCAAAGCTGCTCAAGACCTTGATCTGCGAGACCGGTCTTGAGATCGGCTCGGTGGATGGCTTCCAAGGCCGCGAGAAAGAGGCGATCATCTTGAGTCTGGTGCGTTCAAGCCAAGCAGGCCAAATCGGCTTTCTCTCCGACATGCGCCGTCTCAATGTCGCGATCACGCGCGCGCGCCGTTGTCTTATAGTCATCGGCGACTCGGCCACCATAGGCCGCCATCCCGTCTACGCGCGCTTTGTATCATATGCCGAAGAGCTTAAGAGCCACCGTTCATCCTATGAGTGGGGTCAACTCGATTCGGCGCGTTGACGCCCCCGAAGGCAAAGAGATATTCTAACGTCTCGTCATATCCTGGAGGATTTCCACATGGCCGCTTCCACCGCTAGCGCTCCCGTCTCACAAATCCGGCCCGGCCTTGAAGGCATTATCGCTATGGAGACGAAACTCTCGATGGTCGACGGCCAGAACGGCGTGCTCATCATCGCCGGCTACCCCATCGAGGAGATCGCGGGCAATATCTCGTTTGAAGAACTCGCCATGCTGCTATGGGCCGGCCACCTCCCCTCCCCCGAAGAAGCGCCCGGCATCCAGCAGGATCTCGCCGGCTATCGTGCGCTCCGCCCCGAGACGCTCGAGATTATAAAGACCGCCCGCAACGCTCCGCCGATTGACACCCTGCGCATGGCCTGCGCCACGCTGTCTCTTGACGTGTCCAACCCAAACGACATCTCGCCCGCCGGAGATTTGGCGCTTGCCAAGCGCTTGCTCGCGCGCTTTCCAACCGTCATTGCGGCGCATTCGCGCCTGCGCGCCGGCCATGAGCCGATCGCCCCGCGCGCCGACCTCAGCCTCGCGGCGAACTTTCTATATATGACATTTGGCGTCGAGCCCGATCCGCTCGCCGCCAAGGCGCTCGAGACCTATTGGGTCACGGTCTCCGACCACGGCATGAACGCCTCCACCTTCACCGGGCGCGTGATCGCCTCCACGCGCTCCGACATGGTCAGCGCGGTCACCGGCGCTGTCGGCGCCCTCAAGGGTCCGTTGCACGGCGGCGCGCCCGGCCCGGTTCTCGACATGCTCGTCGATATTAAGACCGCGGGCAACGCGGAGGCATGGCTACGAAAAGAAATCAAAGAGGGCCGCCGCATCATGGGCTTTGGCCACCGCGTCTACAAAGTGCGCGACCCGCGCGCCGAGGTTCTCGCCAAGACCGCCTCTGAGATGGCCGGCGCCCACCTCCAGAACACGAAGCTCTACGCGCTCGCTCGCGCCGTCGAGAATACCGCGATCAAGGTGCTCGAGGAGCTAAAGCCCGGCCGCAATCTTAAGACAAACGTGGAATTTTACACAGCGCTCGTCCTTCAGTCCATCGGCCTTCAGCCCGACCAGTTCGTCGCGATGTTCGCCTGCGGCCGCGTGGCCGGCTGGTGCGGACATGTGATGGAGCAGCATGCCCAGGACCGCCTGATCCGACCCCAATCCCTGTATGTGGGACCGATGGGACTTAAGCTCAATCGCTAGGCCTCTTGGCCTCTGCGGGCAGGCTCAATCCCGCAAACTCTTCGAGTAAGGGGTATAATCGCTTCGTGCCGCTCATTGACGACTTCGGCCGTTGCTTCCATTATCTCCGCCTTTCCGTCACGGACGCCTGTAATTTTCGTTGCCGGTACTGCCTCCCGAACGGTTACCGGAAAACTGAAGACGATTCGCCCCTAAACATTGCCGAGATCGCTCGCCTGACCGGCGCCTTCGCCGAGCTCGGCTTCTGGAAAGTGCGCCTGACCGGCGGAGAGCCGACGGTGCGCCAAGACATTGTCGCAATCGCAAAAACGGTCGCACTCATACCCGGCGTGCGCCGGGTGGCGCTCTCGACCAACGGCTACCGCCTCGCAGAACTGGCCCCTGCTTTAAAGGCCGCCGGAATCGCCGCAGTGAATGTAAGCGTGGACAGCCTCGACCCTGCGCGCTTCGAGGAATTGACCGGCCAGAACAACCTCAATGTCGTGTTGACCGGAATCAATCGCAGCCTCGAACTCGGCCTGGAAACGAAAATCAATGTTGTGCTGATGAAAGGGCTCAACGATGCCGAGTTTGGGAGCTTCGTCGAACTCGCTCGAGAACGCCGGATCTCGGTGCGGTTTATTGAACTCATGCCGACTATCGACAACAAAGACTTCTTTGCCGCGCATCATTTCAAGGCCGAAGCCCTCATCGCCTGGCTCGAAACCAACGGCTGGAGCGAGCGCGCGCGCCGAGAAGGCGACGGGCCGGCGCGCGCCTTTCAAAAGCGCGGCTATAATGGTTATGTCGGCGTTATCGCGCCCTATGCCAAGGATTTTTGCAGCACCTGCAACAGGCTGCGGGTCACCAGCCGCGGCCGTTTGCGGCTTTGCCTGTTCTCGGCGGCCGAGCATTCGCTCCGTGATTTACTGCAGGACGACGCGCAGTCGCTCCTGCTCCAAGAACGGGTCAAAACGCTCCTTGGCCTGAAAGAAATTTCTCACTCTCTTCCCGAAGGGAATCTGGGCAACACCAAACATTTTGCGATGATGGGCGGGTAGCCTGGTTCAGATGACCGCTGTCGGCGCCAAGAAGACGACCGGCCGTCGCGCGGCGGCGGTCGGAACTTTATTGATGAGCCGCAAGGCCTTCAGGCTGTTGAAAAACGGACGCCTGCCAAAAGGCGACGCCCTCGCCCTCGCGCAGGCCGCCGGGATCATGGCGGCGAAAAAAACATCGAGCATTCTTCCGCTCTGTCACCCCCTGCCAATTGACAGCGTCACTCTCGACATCACCTTTGATTCCGCTTTGCCCGCCGCGCATGTCCGCTGCGCCGTCTCTGCCACGGCGAAGACCGGGGTGGAAATGGAAGCATTGACCGGCACCATGGCGGCATTGCTTTGCTTGTACGATACGATCAAGCCGGTTGATCCGATTCTTGAAATTATTTCCGTGCGGCTCGAGTTCAAGGAAGGCGGAAAGAAAGGGTTCTGGAAACATCCCAAAACAAGAGCGCTGGCACCGGCGCGACAGCGCCCACTCAGGCTTGGCCGTGCCGCCGTCATTACGGTGAGCGACCGCGCCTTTAAAAAAATTTACCGCGATGCCTCGGGACCCGCTTTGGCGCGCGGCCTGCGCCGAATGGGCTTCTCGGTTGGAAAGCCTGCTGTAATCCTCGACGATCAACGAGCCATCGAGACGCATATTCGCCGCGCCGCGCGCGGCGTCAACGCCGTCATTCTTACCGGTGGAACCGGCCTCTCTGCTCGCGACGTAACTCCGGAAGCCGTTAGCGCCGTTTGCGATCGCTTCATCCCCGGCATCGGAGAAGCCGTGCGCGCCTCTGGCGGTCCTCCGACCGCCGCGCTCTCGCGCTGTGTCGCCGGCCAACTAGGCGCGTGCGTCATCGTCGCTTTACCGGGAAGCATCGCAGGGGTGCGGGAAGGTTTGTCCGTCTTGTCGGATTTGCTTCCGCACGCGGTCCATGTGGCGCGCGGTGGAGATCACGGATGATCTCCTACGCGGAAGCTCTCCGCCTGATGATCGCATCAGCCCTCGCCCGCCCAAAAATATCTTCGGAAACGCTTCCCCTCTCCTCAGCCCTTGGCCGCGTTTGCGCGTCCGCAATAGTCGGACGCGCAGATCTGCCTCCGTTTGATAACTCATCCATGGACGGTTACGCCTTCGCCTCCACCGTCGTGCCGACAACGCTCCCAGTCTTGGGTGTCATCTACGCAGGAGACGGCCCCCGTCGCCACACACAATTGGGCGCGTGGAAAATCATGACCGGCGCCCCGATCCCCGTGGGCTGCGACACCGTCGTTGCCTTGGAACATTGCAGGGAACACGACGGCGGAGGCGCCATCGAAATCCTTGCTGCCGCGAAGGCGGGCGACCACATCCGCGGCACGGGCACGGACTTCCGCGCCGGCGCGGAGATCTGCCCCGCCGGAATTCGCCTCGACGCCCGACATCTCATGGCCCTGGCCGCCGTCGGCGTGCCCCAGGTCCGTGTCCGCCGCAGGCCGCGCATCGCTTTGATCGCCACGGGCCGAGAACTGGCCGCCCCCTATCAAGATCTCGGTCCGGGAATGATTTATGACGCCACGACGACCTACATTGCCGCTGCCTGCGCACACCTTGGCTATGATTTTTATTTTTCCGGCGTCGTCGCCGACGACGCAGCGGCATTCTCCGCGCGCATGGGCCGTGTTGCCGCCGACGGCTACGACATGGTCCTTACCACGGGCGCAGTCTCCATGGGCATGGCGGACTTCATCCCGTCGACGCTTCAAGACATGGGCGCCAAGACGCTATTCCACAAGGTCGCCATAAAACCCGGTCGCCCGATTCTTTTTTCCGAATTTAAAGACGGACCGCTGATCTTCGGTCTCCCCGGAAATCCGATCTCAAGCATCGTCGGCATGCGCTTTTTTGTGGAACCGTGCCTCCGTGCTTTATTGGGTCGAACTTTAGAATCCCCAATTCGTTGCCGTTTGAAAACCGATGTTGATAAGCCTGAAAAACTCCGCTGCTTCTTGAAAGCCCTGCGTCTTCACGCCGGGTTGGTGGAGATATTGTCCGCTCAAGCGTCATTCCAGATTCATTCGTTATTGTCGGCAGACTGCTGGGCTGTTCTTCCTGAAGGAAATGATCGCATGAAGGCCGGCGCCGAGGTGGATGTTTATGCAGAAGCGTAAAATCGAGCTTTACGGCCGCTTACGAGACTCGGGGCTCGGCCACTCTCCATTCTTCGATCTTCGTGACGGCATCACGGCGGGCCAGGCCCTTGCCGCCATTAAAGCGTCTTTTGGGTCAAAGGCCGTATTCCTTAACGGCTGCGTTCTCGCGACCGAAAGTGAAATTTTATCTGCAGCAGACAGGCTGCCCCCCGGCCGCTTGGCGCTCCTGCCCCCCGTATGCGGAGGCTGATCATCACCAAGTCTCGCCTCGACTGCGCGGTGCTTGCCCGCGCGGTCGCCTCGCCGAAACACGGCGCTGTCGCCATATTCATCGGCGCCGTGCGCTCGACACACGCAGGCCGACGCGTCTTAGCCATCGCGTATGACTGCTTCGTGCCCCTGGCCGAGAAGGAACTCGCCCTCATCGCCCAAAAAGCCGAAAAGCTCTGGCCGGTGCGCGTGGCCTTAAGCCACCGCATCGGACGCCTGCCGGTCGGCGCGGCCAGCGTCGTCGTCGCCGTTGGATCCGGACACCGCACGACGGCCCTCGACGCCTGCCGCTTCGTCATTGACGAGATCAAACGCGGCGTGCCGATCTGGAAAAACGAGCGCTACGCTAAAGGCCGCAGTCGTTGGCTCCCCGGCTGCGTCTTGCGCCGTCATCGCTCATGAAAATACGCTGCGACCTCACCTTTAACGGCGAAACACGAAAACCATTCCTGGTCTCCGGCCCGAGCGAGCCCGATGACCACTTGGCGCATCGTATCGCGGCTTTTATCTTATTCTGGAACGATGAACCGATGGTGGATGCCTCGACGAAAACACCCGCTCTCGCCAACTTTGAGTTCCTCCCCGATCTGCTCGCAGTCGACGCCGCAGGCGAGGCTAAACTTTGGATCGAGTGCGGCACCATCACTTTGCACAAGCTCACCAAGGTCACGCGCCGTATGCCGCGATGCCGCATCGTGATCATGAAGGAAACCGAACGCGCGGCCGCAGACTTGCGCCGGGATCTGCGCGATCAATTCGATCGGCCCGAGCGCGTCGAGATATTGGCATGGCCGGCCCACTCCTACAAGGAGTGGGCTCAGACGGTCGGCCACGCGATATCGGCTTGCGGCGAAACGGACGAACGCTCGATTAGCGGCGTCGTGAATGAACAAATAGTGGTCGTCGAATTTAAGCCCTACTAAGGTAAAATCATCCATGAACTTATCTTCCCTTGCCTTGGCCTTCGGTGTTGCTTGGACCCCCGTCACCGTGCCCGTTCCTTTAGTCGTGCCCGTCGGCGCTGAGATCTCAGCGCCCGCCGTCTTCGATAACTCCGGCGCCGCGCGCACATGGGATGAACTCCTCAACAGCCTGGCGTCAGCGCGCGTCGTCGCCGTCGGCGAAGCGCACGATGACTTGGAACACCATAAAATCCAGGCCGAAACGCTGACAGCGCTCGCCGCGCGCGTGCCCTTGACTGTGGGGCTCGAGATGGTCGCCGCTGAGGACCAGGCCATCCTTGACGCCTTCATGTCCGGCGCCACGCCAGAAAATGATTTTGCCGCGTGGTGGGAAAACAACTGGGGCTACGACTTCGCCCTGTATAAACCAATATTCGACGCGGCCAGGGCCAAGGGGATTGCCGTCCGCGGCCTCAACGCCCCGCGCAGCGTGGTCAAGGCTGTGACCAAGAAGGGCCTCGCGGGCCTGACGGCCTCTGAACGCGGACGAATTCCCTCCGTTATCCTGGAAAGCTCCGATAGTCGTTACCGCAATTACGTCCGCGAAGGGGTGTCCGGCCACGGCGCGCCCCCCGAGGCCGTGGCGCGGATGATCGAGGCCATGTCCGTCTGGAACGAAACCATGGGTGAAAACGTAGCCAAGCTCGTTGCTGAAGGAAAATTTGTGCTCGTCATCGCGGGCCAAGGCCACGTCTACTACAACGCCGGCATGCTCGAGAGCGCCGCGCGCCGCGGGGCTGGCTCTACGAAAGTCCTCCTCCCGTGGTCTGCCGCCCCTCAATCCGGTGATCTGGCGCTGGCCGACTGGTTCCAGGTAACTTCCTTGAGATAGTCGTGGAAGAACACATCCCCGCTGCTCCTGAACCGAAATCCAAGGAATCGTTTCCCCCGCGGCCTAAACTCATCGGTCGCCCCAAGGGCCATGAAATCCCGCTTGCCTGGGTGCGCCTGCGCTCGACTGCGTCCGGCCACCAACTCTACAAAAGGATGCTCGGCGAAGTGGACCCAAAAGCGCGCCCCGGCGACATGGTCGCCGTCTACGATCGCTTTGACGCTCCCTACGGTGTCGCACTTTACAATCCGCGCAGCTTAATAGCTCTACGCCTGCTCACGCGCGGCATCGGCGCTTTCGATCCCGATGTCTTCTTCAATGAGCGCATCGCCACGGCCGTCGCCTTCCGTCGCACGACGCTTGAGCTTGACGCGCGCACGGACGCCTACCGCGTCGTCCATGACAACGGCGACGGCCTTCCCGGTCTGGTCATCGATCGCTACGGCGACTGCATCGCCCTTGAGTTCTACTCGCTTGGAATGTTCAAGCAGGCCGCGCGCATCGAACGCGCGCTGACGATCCACTTCCCCAATGCCCGCTTCTTTCGCCGCGCCTCCCCGCACACGCAGACCATGGAGGGCTTTAAACTCGAAGCCAACATGGGCGCCGGCACGCGCATCAAAGAAAACGGGGTCACCTTTATCGTGGACCCCTCGACCGGATATAAGACCGGCTTCTTCACCGACCAGCGCGACAACCGCGCGGCGATACTGCCTTTCGTCAAAGGCAAGAAAGTTCTCGATGTCTGTTCATACACCGGCGGCTTCGCGCTGTACGCCAAGAAGATCGGAGGCGCTGAGGAAGTGACCGCAGTCGAGCTTGATGCCGACGCGGTGTCGATCCTGAAGATCAACGCCAACGCGAATCAACAACGCATTGACGTCGTCTGCGCCGACGCGTTCCCCTACCTGCGCCAGGCCGCCATGAACTCTCGCCGCTACGGCCTCATCGTCCTCGACCCCTATAAACTTATCGCCAATCAGGAAGGCTATGCGCTCGGCCGTCAGAAATACATTGATCTCAACCGCCTGGGCATGGTGTTGCTCGAATCCGGCGGCATCCTCGTCACTTGCTCATGCTCGGGCATGCTTTCCTGGGACGAGTTTTTGCAATTCGTGCGCACCGCCGCGGGCTCGGCCGGGCGCCGCGTTCAGGTCTTCCGCAAAAGCGGCGCCGGCGCCGACCATCCCTTCACCGCTGACCATCCCGAAGGCGAGTATCTGAAAGTCCTTTGGTGCCGCGTCCTTTAGGAAGTGTAACGAAATAAATGAGCGATTTATAACGCCGATGCATCCCGCCTGGCTGCGTTGCTCATCGCTCACATACCTAGCGGTATGCTCGCTCTTCGCGCCTTGCCAGACGGGCGCCTCGCCGCCATAAATTCACTCATTTATTTCGTTACGCTTCCT
>CAZGVK010000155.1:0-4052 GCA_964529095.1 uncultured Elusimicrobia bacterium | reverse complement strand
AAGAGGGGCCGTCTTGATTCCCATCAGAGCCTTGCCAACGGGATTCGTGGTGAAATTCTCGTCGATCGGGAGATGCTCGAACCCCGGCGAAGGGACCCGAGAGCGGACCAGTGGGCGCACGGCGCCGCGCTGGACGACAGGCCGGACCGTGGCGGCGAATGCGGTCCAGACGTCGACTTCCTTGCGCTCGACGGCCAGCAGGACGTCGGAATTGGCGGGATACCCGGAAACCAATCTGAACTTCGCGCCGGCGAACTCCTTGAGCAGGAGAGGGAAGTCGTGGGCGTTCGAGCCCGGCCCGGTGGTTCCCACGACCAGCTCGCGGTCCACCTTTTGCAACTCCTCGAATGTCTTATAAGGAAGATCCGAGCGGACGGTAAGGACCACCCCGTCCGAGCCCGACGAGCCGAGCCACTCGAATTTCCTCACGTCGAAGCGGACCCCCTCCACCTTGATCAGCTGGGCGATCGCGATGTTGGGGTTGGCGGCCAGGAGCGTCAGGCCATCCGGCCTGGCTGTATTGAAGACCTGGTTCGAGGCGACTATGTGCGCGCCGCCGAGCATGGGCTGAACCAGCACCGCCGGGTTGCCTGGGATGTACTTGCCGATGTGCTGGGCGATGATCCTCGCGGCGACGATGCTGCCGCCGCCCGAGGTCCCGATCAGGATCGTGATTGCCTTCCCCTCATAGAAAGGCGCTTGCGCACGCGCGGGCGAAACCATGAAGGGTATCATTGAGAAGCTAACCAGGATACTCAAAATCCACTTGCGTTTCATACCTTCCTCCTGTCTTCCCAGCTTCGAGCTAACGGAGCCTATCCAAGGAGAGACAATTGTGTCAAGAGGCAATGGGGCTTGACCCCGATCCGACAAAAAGATACTTGCTTGGCATTGGTGCTCGCAGCGGTGCCGCAAGATGTCGGATCGGGGTTGACATCTATCCGACGCTGCGAGATAAGCAGAAAAAATGAAGCTTCGTTCCTTGGGAAAAAGCGGCCTCGAGGTTTCAGCCATAGGGTTGGGATGTTCGGGGATGTCAAGCACTTACGGGAAATCCGACGACCAGGAATCCATGGCGACGATCCATCGGGCTGTCGAGCTGGGAATTAATTTTTTCGACACCTCGGATGCCTATGGCAACGGGCACAACGAAGAACTGGTTGGACGGGCGATCAAGGGGCGCCGGGCTTCCTTGATCATCTGCACCAAGTTCGGCAATATCCGCGATGCCAAGGGACAAGCAACCGGCATCGACGGCAGGCCGGAATACGTTCCTTTAGCCTGCGAGGCGAGTCTCAAAAGGCTGGGTGTTGAGGTCATCGACCTCTATTATCTCCATCGCGTCGATCCCAACGTGCCGATCGAGGATACTGTGGGCGCCATGGCCAGGCTCGTGGAGCAAGGGAAAGCGCGTTACATCGGTCTGTCGGAAGCGGGCGGCCAGACCATCCGCCGCGCCCACGCCGTCTATCCGATCACCGCTTTGCAAACCGAATACTCTTTGTGGACGCGGGACGCGGAGAAGGAGTGGCTTCCCGCCTGCCGCGAGTTGGGGATTACTTACGTGGCCTATGCCCCTCTCGGCCGCGGCTTTTTGAGCGGCAAGATCCGCGGCGCAGACAGTCTGATCCCGGGAGACAGGCGCCAAGCCCATCCTCGCTTCTAGGGCGAGAACCTGGCGCGAAACCTCGAGCTGTTAAAGCCCTTGGAGGAGACCGCGACGGCTAAAGGCTGCACGACCGCCCAGGCGGCTCTGGCGTGGGTGCTGGCTCAGGGCGAGAACATCGTGCCCATCCCTGGAACCAAGAGGCGGCGCTTTGTTGAGGAAAATGTCCGCGCCGTTGATATCAAACTTGACGATGCGGATCTGGCGAAGCTTGACGGAGCGTTCGTGCCGGGCTCGACGGCCGGCACGCGCTATCCGGCCAGGCAAATGGGAAACATGGGCCGGTGATGGTCGCTGCGACAACTCATCCAAGGGCTAGTTCGTAGATAGCTTTGGTCCTGCAAACTCCGGCGGCACGCAGCGCGGCATTCAGCCGTCAATGGTCCAGACGTCGTAAAGCAACTCCAGGCGGCGCATGGTTACCTCTCGCGTCTGCCCCTGGAGGTGCGGCGAGGTGACATAGCGCAGAGCGATATCCTCGGCCAGCGTGCCGTGTTCTTCATCGGCCTCCACATGTACAGTGAAGAAGCGCACCGACTGGGGTGACATGCCGTACTGTTTAATGAAACCCTTCCCCAGCGCCGCCGCTGCCGGCGCTAACGTCCCCTCCGCGCCGATCTGAGCCGCCATCATGACAAACCAAGGGAGCGTGTGGATTACCAGCTCGGCGTAGTAGAGGTGCGCCGCCGTCGCGGGCCGTAGCACTGCTGTCTCAAGCTCCTTGCGCGTGACTCCAACCGACTCGGCGAACTCGACAAACATGTCGGGGTGGCCGACGCTGCCCGGGCGGAGCCCCCGTGTCTCGTCCTCGACGACCTCGTACAGCCGCGTGGCGATCTCCGGGTCGGTGCAGGCCAGATAGCGGAGCATCGCGATACGCGGCACGGCCTGGCGGAACTGGTAGTCCTGCACCGCCCATCTGCGAATCTGCTCCAGCGAAGCCGTGCCCGCGCATACGGCGCGCACAAACGGATGGTTGACACGTTGTTTGGGCGACCTTGCGATCTCCTCCTTGAGCCGGCGCACGAACTCCGCCGACGACATCACCTCGGACTGCACGGACATATTACCCCCTAACCAAAATAATCGACTCCGGCTCCTCGGCGGCAAGGCTTCCGGCCGCAGCCGATGGGCAAGTACTTGAGTCGAACCATTCTACTCCTACGTCTGCGGCCTTCATCCTCGCCCCCTCGGAGCCTATTCGCATGCTCACAATTTCCCCGAACACGAGCCACGAACACGATCACGATTGCCGATTTCCCAGGCGGCTGACAAAGTACTCCCAGCCGCGAGCGGGAAACCGCTCATCCGCGCTGAAGGTCTCCAGCTCCTCGGCGCTCAAGTAACGCGGTTCGCCATGAAGCAGCGCGAGATGGGCAAGCTCGCCGAGCCGGGCAAGACGGACAGTCCGTTGTATAGCCTGTTCGATGCTGGCGCCGACGACCGTGTCGCCGTGGGCGCGCATCAGGACCACCGGACCGTCTGCCAATACGGCGGCCAGGGCATCGCCGCGCTCCACGGTGCGCACCAGTCCCGCTGCCTCGTACACCGGCGGGCCGTCGGCCGAGAGAAACTTCCCGTAATGGTGCAACGGCCGGAGCTTGATGGGCAGCACGCTGAAGAGCGTGCTCCACACGGAATGGGTATGGCAGACGCTCGTCACGTCGGGGCGCACTCGCAGCACGCACGCGTGGATGGGCCACTCGTTCGGCGGGGTCTCCGCCCCGCCCAGATGGTTTCCATCGAAGTCCATCATGATCAGGCGCTCCAGGCTGGCGCAGCCGGGACTGACGTTGGCAATAGTCAGGAAAGCCGCCGTGCCCGGCACGCGCGCGCTGACATGGCCGTAGCCGTCGGTAATGCCTTCTCGATCCAGGATGTGGCAGGCGGTGACCAGCTTGCGCTTCAGCTCGCTGAGCTCGGGAGCGTCAAAGGCGGGCACGCCCGCTCGGCTTGAGGACGCCATAACTCCTCCGTCTTCGAGTAATCGATCGGCGCAAACGTTTGCGGCGATCGTTCGTACATATCCAGTCAGCTTTTTCCGGCCAGTCTCTTGAAGAAACCCTCTCTCTCCAGCTCGTCGAGCGTGCTTTCGTCGAGAAATTTGTCCAGATTGGTCTCCGCCTTGGCTCCGGGGCTTCGCTGCGCAATCATCTCCAGGGTATTGCGCAAGCCCTGATGAGACACCCGCGTCGGGAAAGAGAAACTGGTCGCGAAATACTGATAGGTTTCTTCAATCGCCTTGGGGTTTTTTTGCTGGAGCCTCTGGGCCAATACCGCCATCGCCTTCTCCCTGCTGTTCAGGAACTGGTGGGTTGCTTCGGCGTAGGCCTGTTGAAAACGTTTAACTGTATCACGATTTTTTTCCAGGAAAGAGCGGCGCACA
>CAZGVK010000154.1:0-16861 GCA_964529095.1 uncultured Elusimicrobia bacterium | reverse complement strand
TCTCCTCTTTTTTTGCGAATCGCGTTTGCTTCGGCGAGCGTCATGCCGCCCGTCGACGCGGCGCTCTTCTCGACGCGCTCGACGGTGGCATCGCGTCTCTCGCTCGGCTTCTCCGGCAACGAGACGCGCTATTACGACACGGACAACAGTTATCTCTCTCGCGTCATTGACACGCGCCGCGGCATCCCCGTCACGCTGACGGTGGTCATGCTCCTGCTTGCTCAACGGCATCGCCTTCCGTTGTACGGCGTCGGAGCGCCCGGGCATTTCCTCGCCGGCTTTAAGGAAGGCGGCTCAGCTCTCTTCATCGACTGCTTCCACGGCGGCCGGCTGATGACCTTGCCCGAGGTCAGGCGAATGCTCGTGCGCAACGGCTATGAATGGCGCCCCGAATTCGGCAAGCCCGTCAGCTCGCGCGACATGCTGGCCCGAATACTCCGCAATCTCATTTCAATCTATCGGAAGACCGGCGCCATTGATAGAGCCGACCAGCTTTCGACCTTGGTCGAAATCGTACTGACCGGCCACGATACATCCCTATAATGGCCGACCGAGCCATATGGCGAGGAAGTGTCCCTTCCTTAAAATCCGTTAGGAAGGGGACCGACCGAGCCCTATGGCGAGGCCGCTTTGCCAACGGATTTTGGAAGCGGCATTTCCGCGCCCATGGCGCGGTCAGAAGTGTCCATTCCTTAAAATCCGTTAGGAAGGGGACGACCGGCGGAACGAGAAGCGCAGAGATCGTCGCAATTGACGTGCGCCGATTGAATGTCCCGATGAATGAGCCCTTCGCCATTGCCGGCGGCTCATCAAGCGTGCTTGAGACCGTGTTCACGCGCCTGACCCTGGACGACGGGACGATCGGCTATGGAGAAGCCTCGCCGTTTCCCGCCTTTAATGGCGAGACGCCGGCAAAATCAGAACGCCAGATCCAACGCGCCAGCGCACGCTGGCTTGGCCAAGATGCCGCCGCTTGGCGGACGCGTCTTGAGGATCTCGAGGAAGCTTTGCCGAGTTCCGCCGGTGCTGCCCGCGCAGCGCTTGGCATAGCGCTGCTTGACGCGTGGACACAGCGCGCGGGCCTGCCCTTGTGGACTTTCTTCGGGGGCGCTTCAAGCCGCGTCATCTCCGACGTGACCGTCACTCTCGGCAACCCGCAGGACGCATTCGCGGCCGCGCGCCGCATCCGCTTGCTCGGCGTGGGCGTCATTAAGATCAAGGTTGGTTTCACGGCGCGCGAGGACGCCGCGCGCGTTGCCGCTGTCGCAAAAGCGCATCCACGCGCTAAGATCATTCTCGACGCCAACCAGGGTTACGGGCCCTCTCACTCCTTGTCCCTCGTGCGGCTGCTGCGAGCCCGCGGCATCATCCCTATCTTATTCGAACAACCGGCGGCAGCCGACGACCTTGACGGCCTCATCTCCTTCCATAAAAAAAGCGGAATTCCAGTCGCAGCCGATGAATCGCTCAGGGGGCGCGCCGATGCGCTGAAGATCGCGCGCACGGGCGCCGCCCAGGTGCTCAACATCAAGCTCATGAAGATGGGCGTGCTTGAAGCATGGGACTGCGCTCTGATCGCTCGCGCCTCGGGTCTTGGCGTCATGGTCGGCGGAATGGTGGAAACGCCTCTGGCGATGGGTGCCGCCTCCCATTTCGCCGCCGGTTTCGGCGGCGTTCGTTTCGTGGACCTCGATACACCGCTTTGGCTCGCGGATAATCCCACCCGCGGGGTCGGCTTTGGACACGGCGGCGTTTATGATCTTTCCCGAGTCAAGGCTGGAATCGGCGTAGTCCCGATTAACGGGTAAGGACGGCCGCTTTCCCTACGAGTCGGCGCCACAACTCGTAGGCAAGCGCGCCGAGCAAGGACAGCGCCATAAACAAAATCCAGAACATGGGGTTCGGGTTTGGCAACGGATGCGCGGGGTCCGTGCGGCGCGCCTCATCGAGAAGGCGCAGGTAGCGATCCCAGAAGGCGATACGCTTCTGGAGGGACGATATCTCATTCTCCAAAATGGCGATGCGCTTCTCAATTTCAAGCTGCTCGCCGATGCGTGAAGCGAGCTGATGCCAGCGCAGGCGCAGGCGGTCCTGCTCGGTGCGCGCCAGAGCGCGCTTTCCTAAAGCATCCTCGATCTTCTTCTGCGCATTCGCCAAAGCTCCCTCAAGCCCGGCGCGTTGGCCTTCAATCTCCCGGCCCTGCGCGCCGACCCGATCTCCATAGCCGTCAAACGCTGAGGCCTGGCGCGCATAACCATCGGCGCCGGGATAAACGCGCAGACGCTGTTCGACCTGTTTAACGAAGACATGATTGGGTGCGGCGGATGTCACCGCGTCGCCCTCCTTATTTTCATCGGCGGCGGCAAGCGTCTCAGCGGCGAGGGCCTTGGAACCGAACTCGGCGCTGCGAATTGACATTTGATAGTCGCCGGCGCTTCCGCGCAACGTCTTAAGCGTCATCTTCTCGAAGCCGCCATGAAAGCGCGCGAGCGTGCGCACGCGCGCGGCGTCGCGATCGCTGACGGCATAGGCCGCCTCGCGCTTCAAAAACTCTTCGCCCAATTGAATATTTTGTTCCTTGCCCGCGATCGTCGCTCTCATGGCCTTGTTCCATAATCCCTCACCCGGACGCAAATCTGAGTTGATCCGCGCTTTATCGGGGAACTGGCTCGGGTCGAAGAAACGGTCCACCGGATCCGGCATGAAATTGAGAATATCCATCACTCCCAAGACGGACCTCAAAAAACCGCGGTGTTCGATGGTGCCGCCTTCGGTCTTGTACATGGCGGCGCGTCCCAGGTAATGGTGCTGGCGCGGGTCGCGACCGGCGAACTCCGCCGGGATGCTGGCAACTCCCCGCACAATCTCAAGCGGAATATTGAGCCAGTTGAAAGGCAGTCCAGCCCAGTTCTCCGCATTCCTCAAGGCCGACGCGGCGCCGTCCTGGCGCTTCAGCAGGTAGGGCTCGCCGATAAGCACCGGCAGGATTGTATCCTTGACCTTCTCCTCATAATGGCTGAAGCGGACTTTGATGAGGGCCCCGTCGGCGTCAGCGCCGACCACATCGCCGCCGACACCATAAGAACGCAATGTCCAACCCGGGAATGCGTTTTTCACCTCCCGCTCGCTGGTGTAACTGCGGACGAGTTTCCCGTCTTGATCGACGACGGCGGCAAGCAGGACGCCGGAGAGAGAACGGACCTGCAGACCGCCGCCAGCCACGGCCTCATGAAGATCTTTTGTCTTATCCTGGCCATATGCGCCGGGCGCTGAAACATGGACAACCTGGTCGTCGGAATCAAACCCGAGCGTCAAGTCAGCGCTCCGGTGCAAGGTCCAAGTCCGTGAATGCGCAAGGGTGCTCCGGGCTTCATCAACGGTATTTTTTGCGTTGATCGCGCGGGCCTGAGCCAAAGACGATTTTGAGGAAGCGCCGGTAAAGGCCTTGGCGGCGTCGGCCATCACTTTGCTCGCAGACGCATAGACGGCATGCGCGTTTTTGATCTCTCTTTGCAGTTCGGCGTCCTTGGTCCTGGGGATCTTGTCGAGTTGCGGTTGGGCAAGGCGCTTATTAAGTTCAAGCTCGAACTCCGTCTTGTTCTCTTCTTTATCCTCCGCTTGCATCGCTGAGCGCAAAGCTTGGCGCAGACGGGCCTGCGCTTCTTGATAGAGACGCCTTTGCCGGTCATTGCTGGCCTTAGCCGAGTCGCTTTCGTCCTTGCGCGCTTTTTCCTCCGCCTCCGCGGTGGCGAGATCGCGCAGCGCAACCTCCAGGTCATCTGTCGCGCGCTCGTAGGCCTTCTTCTGCGCCTGCCAGTCGTCAGAGGTGCGATAAATCTCGGCCACCTGCCCTTTCTCGTCGCGGGCAAAGCCAAAACTATTGAGCTTCACCTCGATCCAGCCTCTGCGACGTTCGGCGGATTCCAATCTGCGCGCGTTCTCGATAAGCGCCAATGCGCCCCGGGGCGAAACGGTCAGGATTTTGAACTCAGCCATTTCCGCAGAGCTTGCAAGGCTTTGAAGAGTCGGGAAGCGATCGCGGCTGAGCTTGTTGTCTCCCGTGTAAACCATGACAACCCTCTCGGGCTTGCGCGAGAGCGCTTCAACCGGATGAAGAGCCTTGCCGGATTTAGTGTCGGCTTCGAAGAACAATATTTCTCCCTTCGAATGGAAGCCGCCGGGGCCGAACACGTCCTTAAACTCCCAGCCGCGGGCCGCTTCACCAGGACCGCCCGGCGCCACGAAGTCCGCATTCTTCATCTTCTCCTGCAGGCCGGCCTGGCTGCGGTTATCCTTGAATTTCGTCTCGGCGCCGGCACGCGCGGCGTCGGCGGCGTCGGCGCCGCCGACGACTTCATATTTCCCCGTGCCGCTTTTGGGTTTATCGATAAAGTGGCCGTTGGCGCGGGTGATAATCCCGCCGACGGCGTCCGGATGAACTTCGCCGTCTTTCTGCATCGCCGAAAATTCATCGGCGCTCAGCCACTGCTCAACATCCCAGGTGCGCCGGCCGGCGCTGTCAAGGCGGACGACTGCATACAGCGGCTGTAGCCCCGGACCGATATCGCGCGAGAGCCAACGCTCGCGCATCTCCTTGAGCCGCGAGAGTTCCGTCGCGATCGGATCAATGCGGGCCGGGGTCTGCTGCGTCCAGCGCGCGGCGCGCAGGCGCGACTGCTCCAGCATAATCAAGGCGTCAAGCGCCGCCATGCCTCTGCCGTGTTTGGCTGAGGCCGCCGCGCGGTCAAGACTTTCGCGCACGCCGTAAAGGCCGTCGAGCGCGCGAAGGACCGTCAATGAGGGGTTGTCGGCAAGCGCGCGGGCAAGCTCGGCGTCGAAGGCGCTTTGAGCTTTGAGGTAGGCATCGAGGGCGCGGTCCCGAAGAAGAAAGCGCGTAGGGCCTTCATCCGCACCGATGAGATAGCTCATCAAGAGGCGGTCGCGCGCGTCCTCAAGCGAGATGAACGCGGGATCTTTGGGATCTAAGGGCGAAGAATAGAGCCTGTCGAGGCGCGTGAATACCGCGGCCTCCGCCGTCGTCGGCTGGCGCGCGCGCCAGTAGACCTCGCTCAGCGCGCGCGCAATGCGAACCTTCTCGCCGCGGTCAAGGGCGAAGGCATTCTCCATGTCGGCCAAGTCCTTGCGGATCCAGGCCATGAACTCAGATGCGGCCGCGGTTCCGGTCACGAGAAAATTGAGCGCTTCCTCCAGACCCGCGCGCAGGTTGAGGCGCTTGCCTTCGACATCAATCTTGATCAGGCGCTCAAATTTTTCAGCGGGCGTGTACGCATCGCTGTTGATCGCCTCCGCGTCGCGCAGGGCGATTCGATAGGACTCCGCGCTCGCGCTGATGCGCGCGCGCGCCTCCGGAGGCACTGCTGTACCCATGCGCGAGAACAGCGCCTCAAGCTTAGCCTCAAAAGATGTGTCGTTGTAACGACCGGCCCAATAGTCAAGGAGTTCGCTCTTCGGGTCGATGGCGCCGCGCGCTTGCGTGGAGTCCGGCGCAGACAGCGGGCGCAAAGCGCCGGCGGAGCCTTCGCCGAGGGCTTCGAGTTCCGTGACAAGGGAGGTGAAGTCGGATTTCGTTCTCGTCATCGCCAAAGAAAAGCCGTCCCAAGCCGCGACCAGGGCCTCCTGAGCTGAGGCGTATTCCGCGGAAACCGGCCCGGAAATCTCCGCCCGGGCGCGCAGGTCGTTTTCCGCCGCCTCGATGAGCTTGCGCCGAGCCTCGATGCTTTTGGCGCCATCCTCGACGCGAACCATCAGCTTGTAAAGACGCGCGGTCAGTTCCTGCAAGCGTCCGGAGTTCTCCATTTCCTTGCGCTGAATTTCACCCATGACCTTTTCCAAAACGCTTCCAATTTCGCGCGGGTCCGGCGCTTCAAGGAAAGCGCCGGCAATCGGCGTGCCGCGGAAGTAGCCGTAGGTCGCCAAAGGCGTAAAGTTCTTGTAGCTCATGCGCTCGGCGATCATCTGCGCCGTGATCCGGCCGAAAAGCGCCTCTTCATCGCCCCAGCTCGCGGGAGCGCCGTTCTCAAAAAGCGTTTGTTTTATAGCGCCGATCTGGCGAGTGCGAATATCCGCAATCAGTTTCGCGGAGAGAGCCCGTGGATTTTCCGCGGGCGGCTCTTCATCGTCGACAAGGCGCTGCAGCTCGGGCAATGCGGCGCTCTCCGGAAGACCCAAGCGCGCGCTGATGCCCTGCCCCAAGACTTCCAAACGCTTGTATGCGGCAGAGCGTACGCTTTTAAGATCCGCAGTTCCGCCCTTAAGTATTTCGCGATCAATATAACGCAGAAGGCGCGCCTCGCCCGCAAACCGCGCAGCCGCGATCTCCGCACGCGCGGCAGCGCCTGCAAGCGCCTCCTGATAGAGACGCTCGGCCTTATCTTCGCCCAACTTGGAGAGGGCCGACAAGACTTCCGGCCGCGTGCCTGGATCATTTAAGCGCAGCTCGATCCAGCCCTCCAGGAAGTTCCGCTCGATCGGCTCGTAGCCCAAGGTCTGTTTGGCAATGTAATAGCGCGCAAAGGCGCCCGAGCGGATCTTCATCTCCTCGCGATCAATGCCGCTCCGCTTGTCCTCGGGCGGAAGCGTCATCAGAGCCTGCTCGGAAGCGGCGAGTTTTGAGATCACGTCCTTCCAACTCTCAGGAGTGGTCCCAACGCTCTCGACAAGAGACGCCGCGGGATCGGCTCTAAGCGCTAAGAGGCTCGCCTTAAGAGTTAGCTTTAAAGCAACGAGCCTGCTTCTCTCGATCCGCGCCTCGGGGCCGGCGCCCAGGACCGCTTTCCAGGCGATGTGCGCGTCGCGGAGTTCAAGCTTCAGCTTGGCGACGGCGCTGTCATGGCGTCCAGGGTACGCGTCGCGTTCACGCTGAGCCGCCGCGGTTTCCAGGCGCGCGGCGGCGGCGGCGCGCGGGTCGGCGATCCCAGAGTCGGAAAAAGCGCTCAACATCCTAAATAAGCCGCGCACCACGATGCTCAGATCAAGATCGACAAGATTGATCTTTTCGTTTTTATTGATCAGCTCCTGGCGGGCCTGCGCCGCGGACACGCGCGCGGACAGAATGCCGCGCTCAACGGCAACCGGGTCCTTGACGGCCAGCAGGCGCGCCAACGCCGCCAGCGTCTCGTTTTCATCAGTTGCCAGCTCAATGCCGGATGTCGGCGGTCGTCCGAGCAGGAAATTGATCGTTCCGCGCGCCTGCGCGGCCTCGCGACTCACCCCTTCTCGAGAGAATTTCGCCTCATCGTAGCGCCGGACCGCGTCGCGATCGCCCCCCGCCGCCGCGCTTTCCAGCGCAGGCAACAGTTCTTTGTCGTAAACGGACACGCGCGCCAATGCCGAGCGCATCACCACCATGTTCTGGTAGAACTGCACGGCAAGCCCCACCTCGCCGCGCGTCTTGAGGGCCTTAAAAACCTCGGCCTGCTGTTCGTGATGAGCGACCTCCAACTCGCGCATTTCATCGGATTTCAGCTCAAAGCTGAAAACGGGAGCGATGGGGATGCCCGTGACGCCGATGTCCGGCAGAAAGCCCAATCCCCGCGCCGTCAGGCCCGCGCCCACATTGATGGTGAGCGCCGCTTTTTGAAGACGATGATTGACGGAGCGGGCTTTCGCTTCGTAAGCCTCTTGGCGCAGGGCGGTAGCGCCCAGATTCGCGGGGTTGGAAAATGCTGAGGCAAGCGCGTCATCGATGGAATTCAGGCGCAGAAGTCCGGCATCGTCTGCGGGACGCGGGCTCGCGTCAATGCCCGCCTGAGCCCGCAGGATCTCGGTTTTCAGGAGAGCGTCCATTGACGAGCCCATGTACCAGTCCCAGCTGGCAAAAGCCGCGCGCAGTTTGTCGTGTCCAATGAGGCCGTTGCGCGCGGCGCGGATCGCATCGGAAAGTTCGCGCGCGGCAATGGGCAAATGCGGCGCCACGGCGCGAGCGCTTGCCTCCCAGAGACCGGCCATCTCGCGCGCTCCCGAGCGGGCGCGCTCGCGTTCGGCATAAGCCTGCAACATGTCTTTACGCACCGCCTCCGACTCAAGCTCATAGGAATTGTCGAGATCCTCGCTTCCCGGATCATAGAGACGCAGGCCCGCGGACACGCCGACCGTCAACGCCTGGCTTGCCATGATATCCTGGAACTGTAGGCCAAAGCCGACCGCCAAGCGGTCCACGCGCGGAAGCGAGTTCACGAGATTGAAATGATCTTTGCCCAGGGACTTCTTGAGCGTCGCCTCATCGAGGCTGCCGAGCAGCGCGTCAAGGCGCTCGGGAGAGGCGATCAGCCTGCGGATACTTCCCATCAGACGCTGAACATCCTCGGAGTTGATGTCCGCAAACGGCGCCGGCGCCTGTGAGTCGCGCCCGGTGAGCGCGTTGTATTCGAGAACCGCCTGGTTAAACTGCGACTGCGCATCTTTCAAGCGCACCTCCGCCTCTTGGAGCGCTATCCCGAAAGGGGAATTTTGAACCGAAAATTGCGCCATCTTAAGAGCCCAGTGCGCCTTGGCGCCCGCGACGAAAACAGCTTGCCAGTCCGAGGTCAAAGAAAGCAGGCGGTCCTCGAGACGCTGGCCCTCGCGATAGAGGGTCGCGGACTTCAAGCCGGCGAGCTTCTTTTGATCTTTGGTCAGCGGGAGTTCGGTAAAGGTGCCGAACACAGGACCGCCGGCGAGAGCTTTCTCGGCGGTGTCGTTGGAAGCCGCGCGCGAAACGAAGCCCACCGCGCTGTGCAGGCGCGTGTTCTCCAAGGACAAGCCCGCCTTGCGTAAATCCGCAAGCTCTTTGCTCAAACCGCCGAGCTCTAAGGCAACAAGCTTGCGCGCCACATCCGCCTCGTAGACCTTCAACAGTTCTCTCTCCGCAAGCGAGGATTGCTTGTCATTGGCTTTCTTGGAGAAATCATCGAACTTCGCGTTATGCTCCTTAAGCGCCTCTCCCCCAAGCCTGTTTTCTTCCGCGTTGACGCTCATCTTCCGCCATATCTCCGCCAGCGTGAAAGAGGAGTTCAGCGCAATCGAAAGCCGGTCGTTCAGCCCCACATACTGCGAACCATAGCCTAAGGCGAAATTGGTGTGATCGTTGATTTTCTTGGTCAGCTGGACCAAGGAAGCCTTCGCGCCGCCGATGATCTTGCCCTCAGCGCTGACAACAAAACCATTGCCGGGGAAAGAAACCGAGAGGCGCTCGCTAAGCTCGTCCTGCTTGGCGCCCTTCTCGCCGGACAGGCGATTTTCAATGCGGATCCAGGGCTTGCCCTCCTTATTTTTAAGCGAGAAGCCCTTCAAGATGCTCACTCCAACGGCCTCTTGCTCAATGTCGTCGGTGCCCGCCGTCTTCGCCCAGTACAGGTCAAGCGTAAATGTTTCCTTTTCGCCGTCGGGATTGAGGAGGCGGTTGAGATCTAATTTCGGTCCCACCTGGGTTCTAAAGTAGTTCTTCTGATCGCCCTGGGCCATCGCGATGAAATCGCGATTCAAATCAGCGTCGTAGCCGGTGAAGTCGAGGTTAACGTTCTGCACGAACGTGCGCGGGTCTTCGGCCCACAGCGCGCGCTGCTCGGCGTCGAAGGACATGACCTTGGAGAGTTTTACCGAGGTCTTGAAGTTGCCTCCGTAATAGTAGGGCTTGTCGGCCGCGCCGCGAACAGCCCCGTCGGCAAAGCCCGCCAGGCCCATGTATAAATCTTTCCCATCCGACATGTAGGCATGGTCATTGAAAATCATCAGGCGATTTTCATTGGCGGTGGCCTTGAAGGTGTTGTCAATGGGGATGTCGGCAACGAAGCGGTGCAAATCAATGTTTAAGTAATGGGCCCAGTTTTTTCCCGACACGCTTTCCCACTGAACATCCACTCCCTTGTCGCCATGAGGCGCCGATTGGCCGTCGGCGCTCGGCACGCTGGCAAACTGATAGCCGGAGACGCTGACATTGCCGCCGAACACCTTTCCAATGTTGCCGATCGTCAGCCAGGGCATCGCGTCGAGGCCGTATGGGACCGAGAGTTTTAGTTCCGAGATGATATAGAAGCCGTCGACGCTGTCTCCGAACTCAAGCACCTGCGCGTTCGGGATCACCGAGGCGAGGCTTTGCGGAGTCTGGATTAACTGCGAGCGCAGCGCCGACACCGCGGAGGCGGAAGCCGAACCCGGCGAGCCGACTGTAATCATGCGGAGCAGTTCGTCAACAAAGACGTTGTAATTCGATTTTCGAATCACCAGGGAAGACGAATCGGATTTGGCGCCCTCGACGGCCCAGCCGGTGCTGCCCATGCGTAAATTCTCGATGTCGCGCGCGAGTTCCGGCGGCAATTGGCCTTGAACCTCGTCCCGGTTGAGCATTTCCGCAAGATCGGCCTGCTTGGCGTCTATCTGCGTCAATTTTGAGCGCAATATCTCGCGCGAACCGCTGAGCCTATCCTGAAGTTCGTGCCAGTCGACATTGGATTCCACAACAGCGCGGGTTTTCTCCATGATCTTGGAGAGAGCCTCGCTGACGTTGTTGAGAGCGCTCTTCTCCATGGGGTTCAGCTGATTGAGCCACTCCGCGACCTTCTTGCGGCTCTCGGCGAGGCCGCTCATCTTCTTATTCAGCCCGCCCGAAATCTGGTCGAGCGCTTCGACCTCCTTATCATTGACCGTCCGGGCGCCGTTATAAATTTCATGCAGAGAGTCGTAGAACGTTTTTACGCGGTCGAGCGTGCCGAACTTGGCCTGGTTCCAGCCTTGTTTGCGGCCGATGAATTCTTTGGCCTCCAAAAGCACTCCGTCGATGTCCGAGAAAACTTTTATTTTACGCGCGAAAACCTCATCGGCGCTCTCGCGCGTGCCCTTGGA
Organism: uncultured Elusimicrobia bacterium; assembly: GCA_964529095.1. Taxonomy (GTDB): domain Bacteria; phylum Elusimicrobiota; class Elusimicrobia; order UBA1565; family UBA9628; genus GWA2-66-18. The sequence goes on along the minus strand of CAZGVK010000154.1, from coordinate 6,022 downwards.
CTCCGCATAGGCCCTGTCATTAACGGTGTCGGCGATAGCGCCCTCAAGCACTTCTGAAATCCGGCCCAGAAAGCGCTCGGCCTCGGGAACCTGGTTCTTGAGCCCGTCCTTGGAGGCATCAACCACGGCGTTTGCGAACTGCAGGCGCGCGATTGAAAACGCCGCCGACGTCGCCGCGGCGTCGCGGGGGCTGACGAGGAGAGTGATGGCGTCGAGCGCCTTCAGCGCAATCTGCTGATTGTCGGCAAGGGTGATCGGTGGCTGAACGCCGGAGGGAACTCGGCCGTCGCCGCCGCCGCTGAGCTTAAGCTCGATGTCCGCAGCGCCTGCCTGAGCTTCCGCCGCCACGTCCTTAAGACGCGTGACCAGCCCGGAAATTATTTTTCCGTCCGCGACAAGCGCCACGCCCGCCGCGTCCGGCGTCACGCCGACCGGAAGATGATCGCTCGACAAATCGTACGCGCTTGAGATCTTGGTGATCTCGCCCAATATCTTGTTGATCTCCGTGTTTTTAACGTTGATCTCGTCCGCGCGCTGAACCATCTCCTCGGTGTACTGCTTGATCTTCTTCGGCAGGCTAAAAGGCTGGGTCTCGCCATAGAGAACCTCGACACCGGTAAATCCGGTGTCCTTGTCGGTGAATTGAGGGTCCTTGCGATTGAAAACCTCGCGTTTAAACTCATTAATACCCTTATGGTGGCCTTCCGCATCATCGTAGCCGTCGAGTTTTTTCTGGAGCTTTGCGCGCCACTCGTCGATCTTCTGCGTCGCTTCGGTCAGATTGAGGTCGGCGGCGCCGAAGGTCGCAAAGCCCCACGGCACGGTGTGGTTGTAAAGCTTGTCGGCTTCTAAGACGAGCTTTTTCTTCGCGTCGTACAGCTTGAAGTAGTCATTGTCTTTCGCGGCGATATCGGCAATGGACTTATTCTGAAAGGGGATCGCGGTCTCGACGAGCATCGCGCGTGCGGCATTGAGCCCGGGCAGGATCGTGTCGCGCAAGAGCGCCACCTTTCGCGCTTGAATCGCCTCGCGCGCGGACCGGCCGGGAGCATGCGACGGGGGTGGATTATTCGCGACCGCAACGTCGAGGTCCACATCTTTGAGGATCACATCGAACATGCTCACCGCACCCTGCAGGCCGGTCTTAAAAGAAGGCAGTATGTTTTTGAGCGCGTTATCAATGGCGCTCACCTTGGCATCGGCCTCCGACCAGCGAATGATCTCGTCAACAGCCTGAGGCAGGAGTTGCGCCGTGGTCACGAGATCCATCAGCGCCGCGTGCCCTGAGATCCCCTCGCTCTCGGGAAATTTTACGGCTTTCAGGCTGTCGCCGTGGGTCTTGATTGCGTTCTTAAGATCCTCAAGCCCCAGGCTCGAAAGCATCGGGATATTGGCGCCGGCAGCGCGGTTGATGTTGCCGGCAAAAGCGTCGAGCTGGAGAAGAAAGTCATGCGTATTGTTTTGCGCTCTGCTGCTTGCGGCCTTCTGTTCCTCAAGCCACGCGGGCAGCGACTCGGGATGCAAGTCGCCGAACTCGTCTTTAATCTTTAAGGGGTTATCCGCATCAAGCATGCGCTTGACCTTGCTCAACGGCTTGTCGAATTCAGCGCGTTTATCCTGCCAAGAAACCCGGCGAGCGGCAAGAAGCTGCTTCATTCTCTCGGGCGTGGGGTTATTGATCCCCTCATCGGGGCCCGGAACCTGGGCGATCATGACACCCCACGCCTCATCTGCAGCGCCCACGAGAACAGGGAGGCCCACCTCGATCTTAGCGATCTTCTTTTGAACCTCATCGAGATTCTTCTTCAACTTATCCAGCGAGAGCCCGTCGGGATCGTTGGGATTGCCGCCTTTTTCGAGCCAGGCCTTGATCGCGGGGAAAAGGTCGATCCGGCGCTGATACTCCGTCGCCGCGTCGGCGCTGTCGCCGCGGTCCCGCCCGTTGACGCGGTCAATAAAGGTGCCTAAGGTCTTAAAGTCGCGCAAGTGCGGTGCGACTATGCCGGCCTTCTCCTGCGCCTCTATGATGTCCTTGAGAATTGCGTCATCATCGATGATAGAGCGTTCAATCTCCGCGCGCCATGCCGGGATATCCGCCACATTTTTGTCGGCGGCGTTTTGGTTCTGCTGATTGCCCTCTTTTGATGCCGCGATCCTGGCGCGCTTGGCGTCAATTAAGTCCAGCATCTGCTTGTTTAAATTCAGGACGGCGTCGAGCTCGTTGAGGGCAAGGGAGAGATCCACGGCGCTTGCAAGTTTCGACTTATCCGTGATGAAAGGAAGCATCACCGAGGGATTGCGCTCGAATAAAGCGGAGTGGCGCAGGCGGCTCTGTTGCGCGATCAAATCAGACGTCTCGTCGCGTTGAGCGATCTCGCCTTTGGCATCGGCGCGCAGGGATTTGATCTCGGCAACGAGCTTCCTGATAGCCTCAAGCTGGCTCTCGGGCAAGGTGGAGGCGACGCCGGAGCGCGATAAAGCGGGCTTGCCCTCGACAGAGTCCTTAAGACGCTGCGACAGGACCTTGAGAGAGGCCTCGCGCGCGGCGAGGTCCTCCCAATAGCCGTTGCGCTCAGAGGGCGGCGGGGTCATTCCCGAATATTTCTTCTGCAGAGCCTCCAATCGGGCCAGCGCGTCCGCGTCGCTCGGCGGCTGCAAGAGGTCGCGGCGCTCGGCTAACTTCTCGCGCACGCCGACCTCGTCGGACTTGTTCGACATCTCCCGAAGCAGGCGCTCGTACTCGGCGCGATCCTCGGCGGTGACCGTGCGGCTCAGCTTCCGTAGACGGGCAAGCTTTTCCTTCTTGTCGAGAAGATCTGCGCGCAGCTTGACTTGGTGATCTTTGACTTGCGCGATCTCCGCGTCGAAATGCCCCGCCTGGCCGGCCAGTTCCTTGATCCGCGCGACAGCCTGATCCCAAGGCTTCTTGTATAGGTTCTCGTCGAAAGGCAGCCCCTTGCTCCGCTGTTCGGCGGAGGCTATTATCTCCTGCGCCGCATGCCCGGAAACGGCCACGTCAAGAGCGCTCTCGCCAAAGATGAGGCTCTTGACCATCAAGGTCGAGCGCATGGCCGCGTCGGAGATGTGGAACCCGCTAAAAATCTCCAGTTGATGAAGGAGAACATTGCCCCAGGTTATGGCACCGCCGATGCCAATCACGCTCTCGCCCGCCGGCAACTCCACGGCCCCGGCGATCATATGGAGAAGCCCCAGATCGTGCCCGATCACGGCCTTAAAAACGGGGTCAATGAAAAAATCGATCTGGCCCGCATAGGCCATAATGCCGTGGATCTCAGCGCTGACCAGAGACATGCTGATAAATGTCTTTAGATTTGCGCGCCAGAACTCAAATGACACAGCCGCGTCAACCATGCCCCAAACGATTTCACTCGCATTCAACGCCACAAGCGGGTGCATCCGTTTGGCCCGGGCCCAGCGTTCACTGACCACCCGCGGGTAGGTCAATAAGGTGGTCAGGACAAATGTTTGCAGCATGCGCCCGAAAATAAGATCCGCCGTCAACGCCGCGGTCGCCGCGGCCGCCACCGGAGCCAGGATGGGGCCTATCCAGGGCACGGTCGCCACAAAAACCGGAAGGCCGTTGAGCGCCGTCGCGAGAAGCGGCCCGACCCCCCAGCCGATCGAGGTCAACGCGAAATTCATGGGCAGGATCGGCGCGAAAGCTGCCAGCATGCCCGCAGCGATAAGGCCCATCACCGCCAAAGTCAGCCGACGGACCATAAAGGTGCCCAAAGGTTTAATGACGGGAGTCAATGCGTAGCGCTCGAAATGGCGGAACCAAACCTGCGCGCGCAAATCAGCGAGAAGGCCCGTCCCCTTGGACCTTTGCTCATTCATGGCCATTTTGAGGTATTTCTCGGCCAAGCCCGGCTCTTTTGAGAGCGCTAGGAAGTCTTCACCGTCGCGCCGAAACTCGAATATGTACGCCTGACGGAAATAGCCGAAAAAGAACACGTCAAATAGGTGATAGGGCAATCCCACCGCAACACCCAGGATATGCTTGCGCAATTCGCCTGCGCGGGCCAATTTCCCCCGCCACCCGGGCGCATAGGATTTATTGGCTAACAGCCGAAAGCTGTCTTTTTCACCGTTGATCCAGGCGTTGAAGCGGGCGCGGGCTCTGGTGGGCTGAAAAAAGGCGAGCCCGTCGACGAAGCGCGCGCGCAGTCCGCTCCAGCCCGCCAGCGGCGGCGCGTCAATGTCAAAAGAGCCGGAAGATTTATGCGCATCACGTCTCTTTCCATCCGCAGTGTTTTTCTCCTTCAGAAAGTCGTACAAAGCCAGCCACTGCTTGCGCGGGCTGGCCTCGGAGAGCCGGTGGGAGTTTCGGCCCCACTCCAAGACTTTCGCGCGTGGAAGCTTGAACTCCCCGGAAATCTGCGTGATGATCCGCGCCGTATCCGCGTCGGCGGGTAGACGGCCGAGAGCGGGGTCATGAACGATGCCGTGAACGCTGCGCATGCCGAGGCGGTTCTCATCAATGTACTTGACCGAATCCTTCGGCCCCTGAGCCGACGACACGGGCGGGGCGGAAGCAGACGGCGCCGGCGCGCCGGCGGGCGCTGTGGATTTTGCTTGGCGCCGGGCGATCTGCCAACTGGCGCCTGAGACCAAGGCAAGCACCGCGCTGAACGCCGCCGTGATGCCGAATTGCGCGCGTTGCGAAGAGCCCGGCTCCGCGAGCCAGGCCAGTTGGCCCGCCCACACTATAATTCCTAACATCGAAATCATGTACAGAAGCGAGAAGCCCTGAGTAAATCCCTGGGGCGCCCGACCACGCATAACCGCGAAGATATCGGGCAGGAACATGCCGACGTAGGCGATCCTGACGATCGCCTCTGTGGCGACCAGCAGACTGCCGACACCGGCCGTGCCGAGAGCGCCTATAAGCGCTGCGGGAACGACGACGGCGGCGGCGCTATAGACCGCCGCAGTGACCACGGCGGCAGCGGCGACACTGGCGGCGGTGATCGAATAGCTCTTTGTCTTGGAAAGAACGCCCCCTGGAGCTTTCTCCGCGGCCTTTTTCCCCCAGCGCACGGCGGGCCAAGACGCCAGCATGACCGCCGCGCCAAATATGTTCTGCACGCCCCAGAGCCACAGCCCGCCCACGGGCGCGCTGACCAGGCCCAACGCCAGCTGCGCCGCCACAAAAACGCCGACCCGCCACTTTTTAACGCCGACTTTCCCTTTTTGAACCGACTTGAGCAGCTCGACAACCGGAAATGCAAAGGCCAGGCCATTGCCGACGCCATAGCCGACCATGCCAAGGATAGTATTCGGGATGGCCTGCGCCACCGCGGGGACCACGACGGGAGCTATGATATCGGCAGGATGCCCCGCTTTGGGAATGGCCAAAGCGCCGAGAACGACCGTCGTGACGCCGAGGACGAGGCCCTTTGGCCAGCTCTTTAGCGACGACAAGACAGGCACCGGTGTCCGGTCTAAACCCGCAGAGCGACCATCAAACTTCCTGGAGCCGGGATCCTGCCTGTTGACGCCGCTGTTCGTCTCGGAAATTCCCCTGGCTTGTTCCAACCCGGTCATTCCTTCCGTGACGATGGAATCATCCGCCGGCAGCGCCTCCGAAATGACCGGCGGCGTCTGCAGGATGCTCTCAATCGCCCCCAATTGCTCCGGGACGACCAATAGCTTGTTTATTTCTAACGAGGGGCCCGCCAACGGGTATGGCACCAGCAAATTTTTGGCCGCCAACGCGAGGAACTCGGACGGTATAAGTCTGACAGGCGGGCCGGCTTTCACGCCGACCTTGCCCCTGACGACCTTCCCAATTTGATCCGCGTAGATCGGCCCCGACCCGGACAGCACGATCGCGAGCGCGAGTGCTGTCGCCGTTATTTTCTGTCCCAATACGCGCAGGAAATGATGAGCTGGCATCGCCAATAGCATATACCAATTTCCCGACTTCTGGCAGGTCCTTCCAGCCTAAAAACGCCTATCAAATGACCCAGAGGACCTTGGGACTAAGGACCCATGCAAG
>CAZGVK010000153.1:0-6048 GCA_964529095.1 uncultured Elusimicrobia bacterium | reverse complement strand
ATTGGCCAACAGCCCGCAACCTCCTGCCTGGCTCCCTGGTACGGAATTTAAGGCCATCCGCGAAACCTCCCTCCAAAAGAGTCCGTGAACTGACGGTAGCTCATTTCGGAGCGGTCAAGCGGCGTCGCGGCGCGAACCGTCTCGACCTCAGCGCACTGCTGAAAAGGAAGTCTCTGCTCCTTTTGGGTCCGCGGCAGACGGGCAAGAGCACTTTGGCGCGCGCTCTGGGAAAGGATATGGCGCAGATCCCTGTTTCCCCTCGTCTCGGCCGAGCTGAGCTCGGCCCGGATCGACGACCGCGTCCGCCGGGGCTCGCTACCCGGCATCATCGACTCGCCCGATTACCGGACCGAACTTAAAAATTATGTAGGGCTCTACCTCGAGGAGGAGATTCGAGCGGAAGCTGGAGCTTGGCGATCAACTTCAGCGCCTTGAGAGAGGCGCGCGTCTTCGGAAACAGCTTCACGATCCGCTCACGAAGTAAAGAAAGCGCGCGTTGGCACAAGCGCATGGTTATGCGGCAGTTTGGCCATCCAAAATAACTCCCAGAGAATTTCCTTTCACAACAAGCTTCTGCTCTTGATTCTTGACTTCAAACGAGAATTGCACCTTGAGTCGACCTGGCTTGCGAATCACCATATCAACAGAGCCGACGCATGTGAGAGTGTCTCCAGCATAAACCGGGCCCAAGAAATCAAATTTCATACGCCGCGCAATAAAGTTAAAATCGCCTCCTAGCTTTGTTGGCATTGTCGCAGCGAGCAAGCCCTGTGCCAACAGCCGTCCTCCGGCATCCTTACTCACATGATGACGACCTTCATCTTTCGATACTTCGGTGAAGAGGCGAATGTCCTCTTCCGTGATTCGTCGCTGCCAACTGAAATGCGAGCCTATTTTGAGCATATGGCCCGCTAACGCCGAGGATCCGCCGCCGCGGCTATATGAGTCCAACCAAACGAGGCCGCGGTCGGCACCACCAAATGGTTAGACATCAACAGCCCTCCAAGAATGCTTCCCCGTCTTTACGTTTCATCATTATCTTCATTTCGTTCAAAAATCGGTCCAGCTGTTGAGGATTCGTTTGAAGTTCGACTTGAACGGTTGAAATTGAATCTTTGCGCTGCCCATCTTGCGGATTCACGCCAAGTTCAATTTTTGCTCCGATGACTCCGCCAGCAGAGACAAGGTAGAAGCGCATAGAGAGGTTGGTCTGTTCAAGCTGTTCATCCTTCCAAAAGCCGCCGGCAAGACTCGCTGTTCCCGCAAGCATCTTTGAAAACTGTTCGAGTGCTACCAGAAATTCTTCTACCTGCGCGTTGCCAAACCAGGCTTCGCCAGCACCCGTGAAGTCACCCACCCGGACGCTTCCAGCGAGTCCGCAGCTATAGTTGTCTTCCGGAAGGAATCTGACTTTGAGGTAATTCAGCGGCAATGTCATTTGTTTGGGTGGATGTCTAACGCCAACACTGAGCGGCGGCGGCTATTAAGATTTCCTCACTAGCCGCCGTCCGCTCAAGCGCTTGGTTAGGCACCCAACCATTGAGTGTGGCTTCATCGAGCTCATGTAGAGCGTGTCCGGGCAAATATCCTGGTCATGAGGCCAAGCCACTGTGCCGCCCACGGCCCTCACCTTCCTGAAGTAGTGGTGGTCTTTCAACTCCTTAAAAACGCCGAATTCCAAAAGGTGCCGGCAGTCATAGACACCCTTCTCCTTGTTCGTGAAAGTAATTTCTAATCTAAAGTCGTCTCTGGGCGTAACTGACTTAACTCTCGGGTTCATCTCTCACCTCAGGGGAGCGATCTTAAAGGGCTGCTGCCCGCTGGCTGCGAGCTGCCAATCTGCGGCAAGCTCTTCGCGGTGTATCTCGACCCAGGCTAGAACTAATTTCATCTTCGGCCGCGGGAGCTTCCCCTCCAAAATGTCACCGTCAGGGATGGAGATGACCGCTTCGTCCTTCTGATACTTCACGTGAATGTGCGGACGCTTGTGCCTCTTGTTATCAATGAAGTAAAGGTAAACGACGATCCCATAGAACATGGAGATTGCTGGCATGTGTTTCTCCCGTGCCTAACGTTGACGCCCTTCCGCCGAACCCGCCGGGCAACATTAATGCATTTTACTAAGCTGTCGAAGACATTGTGTTCCCTTGTGTGCCTAACGCACACGCTGTGCCGCGCGTGCTACGAAAACTCCCTAAAGAAAGCGCGCGTCGGAACAAGCGCTTGGTTATGCTCCGGCCGCTTCCGTCCAGGAGGCGTCGGCGAGGTTTCCATTCGCGTCGACTTTAAGTTCGGTGTCTTTGATCCGAAGCAGGCCCTGCGCCGCGACTGGGAAACGGAGCTCTTCCCCGAGCGCGCCACGCAAGACGATCTCAGGCCGTAGGACAACCTGATTGCTCGGACTTTTGAGCGAGCATCAAACATTGAAATGCTAGGATGCGCTTTCATATGGGGAAGCCACTCTGGCTCGTCACCGGCGGCGCCGGGTTCATCGGCTCGCACATCGTCGTCGAGCTCGTTCGTCAAGGCAAGCATGTCCGCGTCATCGACAATCTCTCCACCGGCAGCCGCGATAAAATTGCCGCAGTCAGTTCATCTATTGAGTTCCTCGCGGGAGATATCACTCGCCCCGCAGACTGCGTCAAGGCCTGCAAGGGTGTTTCTTATATCCTTCACCAGGCCGCGATTCGCTCGGTGCCGAAGTCCATGGACCGGCCACAGCCTTCCAACGAGGCGAATGTGACCGGAACTTTAAACCTGCTCGTCGCCGCGCGCGACGCGAAGGTGAAGCGCCTGGTGTATGCTTCTTCGAGCTCGGTGTACGGAAACTGTAAAGTGTTCCCGCAGCGCGAGGACATGAGGCCCCAGCCGATGTCGCCTTATGCCGTCTCCAAGCTTGCCGCCGAGCATTATGCGATCGTCTTCGCCAAATCCTTCGGCCTTGAAACCGTCTCCCTGCGCTACTTTAACGTCTTCGGCCCGCGGCAGGATCCCGAGTCGCTCTATTCCGCCGTGATTCCGAAGTTCATGGAGCACGCTTATCTTGGCGTGCCGCTTGATGTGCATTGGGACGGCAAGCAATCTCGGGACTTCACCTTTGTCGCCAACGTCGTCCGCGCCAACATTCTTGCCGCGAAAAGCCCCAAGGCGACTTCCGGCGAGGTCTACAATGTGGCCAACTCCGAGACCTATAGCCTGCTCGATGTCGTGTCGATCCTCGAGCGCCTCACGGGCCGACGCCTGCGGCGCCGGCATCATCCAATGCGCGCCGGCGACGTCCGTCGCACCTGGGCCGATAACCGCAAGATCCGCCGGGATCTTGGCTACGCGCCCGTGCGCGGCTTTGAGGCCGGTTTGCGCGACACCTGGGACTACTTCGTGAAGGAATACTTCTCCAAAAAGAACGGAAATAAATTTTGAAAATCCTGGTCACCGGCGGCCTCGGATTCATCGGCTCGAACTTCATCCGCCATCTGTGCCGGGCACGGCCGAGTTGGACCATCGCCAATCTTGACAAGCAGACCTACGCGGGCAACCCCGCCAACCTGCGGGGCCTCAAGGTGGAGACGATCAAGAAAGATATCTGCGACGCCGACGCCGTCGCCAAAGCGATGGCGGGCTGTGATTATGTCGTCCATTGCGCGGCGGAGACTCACGTGGATCGATCGATCCTGGACGCCGGCGTTTTCATTAAAACGAATATTCTCGGCACGCAGGTTCTGCTTGACGCGGCCATGAGGCACAAAGTTAAGCGTTTTCTCCATGTCTCGACCGACGAGGTCTATGGTTCGATTGCGAGGGGACAATCCAAAGAAGACGATTCTCTTGAGCCGAACAGCCCCTACGCCGCTTCGAAAGCGGCGGCGGACCTCTTGGTCCGCTCGTATTTTGTAACCCACAAAGCGCCGGTGCTCACCACGCGCGCGTCGAACAACTACGGTCCGTACCAATACCCCGAAAAAGCCCTGCCGCTGATGATCACCAACTTCATGGAGGACACACCCTTCCCGCTGTACGGCGACGGCAAGCAGGTGCGCGACTGGCTGCATGTAATCGATCATGCGCGAGGAATTCTCCTGACGCTGGAAAAGGGACAGGCGGGGGAGATTTATAATATTGGGGGCTCTCATACCTGTCAGAACCGCGAGCTTATTGAGAAGGTTCTCCGGCTTATGAGAAAATCTGATGATTTAGTCATGCATGTGGAGGACCGCAAAGGCCATGATCGTCGTTATGCGCTTGACTGCTCAAAACTCAAACGGCTGGGGTTTAAGCATGCCTATGATTTCGAGAAGGGCCTTAAACAAACGCTCGCCTGGTATCGCGCTCATGAGTCATGGTGGCGTCCGCTGAAGCTTGCCGGCGGCTACCGCGAGTATTTGCGGAAGGCGTACAAAACACAATGAGCAAGCAAGTGGGCGAGCGCAACGCTCTTCGTCCCGCGGCTGCCGTGTCGTGGAGCCATTCCAGCTGCGGCTGGATCGAGATTGTCGTGGGCTCGATGTTTTCGGGAAAGACGCAGGAACTCATCCGTCGGCTGCGCCTGTCTCAGATTGCCCGCCAGAAGGTTCAGGTGTTCAACTCCGTTCTCGACATGCGCTATGCCAACGATCACATCGTTTCGCACGACATGCTCAAGACGCCGGCCGTCGCCGTGGCCAAGGCCAAGGACATTTTAAGCAAGATCGACCCTGAAACACAGGTCGTCGGCATCGACGAGGTTCAGTTTTTTGACGCCGACATCGTCGCCGTCTGCGAGAAACTGGCCGATGAGGGCCGCCGCGTCATCGTCGCCGGTCTGGATCAGGATTTCCGCGGCGAGCCCTTCGAGTCGACCGCGCGTCTTATGGCGCTCTCGGAGTTCGTCACGAAGAATCTCGCGATCTGCATGTTGTGCGGCAATCCCGCCAACCGCTCTCAGCGCCTTTCGGGCGGCCACAAGGTCGTCGAAGTCGGCGCCGCGGATAAATATGAGGCTCGTTGCCGTCGCTGTTTTAAACGCTGATGCCAGGAGACAAATAACATGGCCGACCGCCCCTATAAAACCGACAATCCCGTCGTCGTCATCAAGAGCACTATGGGTGACATTGCCGTCGAACTATTCCCCAATGAAGCGCCCGACACGGTCGCCAATTTTATTAAGCTTATGGAAAAGGGCTACTACGACGGTGTGATTTTCCACAGAGTGATCCCTAAATTCATGGTGCAAACCGGCGACCCGACGGGCACGGGCCGCGGCGGCCCGGGCTGGACGATCCGCGATGAGTTTCATCCTCGGTTGCGCCACAACAAGGCTGGAATTTTATCCATGGCCAACGCGGGTCCAGACACCGGCGGCTCTCAGTTCTTTATCACCTTGGGCGCCACGCCCCACCTTGACAACCATCACGCCGTGTTCGGCGCGGTGGTCGCGGGCCAGGATGTGGTCGTCAAGATCGGAGACGCGCCGCGCGACGGAGGCGACCGACCGCTGACACCGATCAAGATGGAAACGGTCCGGATCGTTCAGACGCTCAAGAAATAAAAAATTTAAGGAATGACGCGTGCGGTCTTGACGTAGTCGAGCTTCGGGAAATCCGCCTTCAGAGAGGGGTTCCCCGAGGTCTGGATGGTGCCTTGATCGGGAGCCTCTCCATACTCGAGATTAAGCGCGCCCAGCGCTGGCACCGTCGCCGGTATCCGTCCGGGCTGTTCCCCCGTCCAGGGGCCTTATGGCAAATCTTTAGAAAAAATAAATTAACTTTACAATTCCTAATAACAGTGTAAAATGGAGTTATGTACTCCAGACTAATAAAGGTCCCGGATAAGAGCTTTTTCCTCTTCGGCCCCAGGGGCACAGGCAAGACAACCTGGGTCAGGAGCTCCCTGCCAGACGCCGTTTATCTCGACCTGTTGGAGTCCGAGCTATTCAACGACCTCACGGCCAACCCGCAGAGACTGGAGAACCTACTACCGTCCCAACGCAATGCTTGGGTGATCATCGACGAGGTACAGCGGATACCGGAACTCCTCAACGAGGTCCACCGGCTCATCGAAGCCCGCGCATGC
>CAZGVK010000152.1:0-5908 GCA_964529095.1 uncultured Elusimicrobia bacterium | reverse complement strand
AGACCACCGCGTCCGAACTCCAGAACTTCCTTAGCGACAAGCCAGCGGGCCTGCGGTTCATTGCATGTTGCGAGGATCGCCAGCAGGTGAGCATGTTGCGTGGTAGCCATCACCAGAATTAGAGATTATCAGGCACCCGATCGTCAATTTAATTATGCGGAGCCTCCTCACGGTGCTGGGCGGCGGTATGTGGGGGTGCGTATTGGCCCAACATCTGTCCAACAAAAACGCCATGGTACGACTTTGGGAATTTATCCCGTCGATAGCTGAGTCGTTGAATAAAACTCGTCGTCACGCGCAGATCCCCGGGTTTCGTTTGGATTCGGCCGTCAAGGTTACCCATAATTTATCCGTTGCCGTTAAAGACGTTGATGTTCTTCTTTTCGTGCTGCCGTCCCGAGCGTTGGCCGCGACGGCGAAAAACGTTCGCGGGCCAGTATAGCCCTTGGTCCAGAAAAAATCGAGCTCGTATTCATCGCGATTTGCGCGGGCGCTTAAGAAGCGGCTTGTAGGCGGTCTCATAGAGGGCGAGGAGCTTCTTGTCCTTGTCCCGGCCCGCCTGTCGCTTGGACTCGAGGACATGTTCCAATGAGGCGCAGGGAACGCGGCCGCGGCCCACCTTGAAGTGGGTTCGTCTCGCCCACCATTCTTGGAAAGCGAACCCCTTTGCTTCGACGAGCAAATCGATGGGCAGACTGTCGGCTCGTTGCGCCCGCGCCGTTATCTTGTATTCGAGAATCCGGCGGAATACAAGATCATCGGGCGCGACCATAGGCTCGTCTCCGACGCTTAGGGCATACTTCTCGCGCAACAGCGTGCGATACGCCTTGCGGACGTTCGGGAGGGTCGGGCGCAGAAGGATGTCGCAATCAAGGGTGGCGTAAACGGCCGCAGCTTCCGGCGCGAAATGATCCAGTGCCAAGGCGCCGATCAACAGGAAATCGACTTTGGCCCGGATCAGCGCTGTCAACGCTCGAAGATGGGACGGCGTCGTCATGCCGGGCGGATGGCCCGGCGATGGAGCATATACTGATGTGCGGCGATATGAACGAAGGTCTTGTCCGTGCCCGGCTTATTGTGGGGCATGCGCATGACGCGGCGGGCCAGGGCGGCTAGGCGTCGGGAGCGACGTTTCACGATTTTAGTATAGCTCGAATCCGCCTGCGCTTCCACCCAATTCCGTATCAGTCGGGAATCTCCGGCTCGACGAGCTTACGGAGATCTTGTTGAACGTGTAGGTGGTCCGCATCTCGCCCGGCATATTGGGGGCGTCGAAGACCACGGCGGCCGCTTCGAGGCGATGCGGTGCTGGTGACCGATCTCACATTTGATGTTGCGGCCATCGCCCAACTTTATCGGGACCGGGGTGATGCGGAGAATACATTCGAAGTCGGTTGTTTGATTCCGGCCAGCCTACAGCGGCAAGTCCACGTCCAGCAGACTTTGGTCTGTCCCTGCGGAAAAACCATCGTAACCGCTCCAGGACCAACCAGGGTATTCCCAAAGGCACGCTACGGCTGCGCCTTCATCGCCCATCTCATCGTCACCAAATGTGCCGATGCCATAGGCATCAACCGTTTAGCTGAACGTTTTCGACGCCAGGGCGTTCCCATGTCCCGCAACACTTTGGTGGACCTGTTCCAGCGAGCCAGCAAGCGTTTGCGCCCCCTGGCGCATTTATTGCTCCAGGAAATCGCCAAAAGCGATGTAGTCCAAAGCGATGCGACGACCCTGCGGGTCCAGGCCAAAGGCAAGACGCTGCGGGGGCTGCATGTCCCACGCACGCCGAAAGTTCTTTGAAGCCCTGGCGGTCGCGGTCGGGGCCAGGCAAGCGCTGAACTTCATCCTTGAGCTCTACCGCGTTGAACGCGAGGCGAAAGCAACGAGCATCCAGGGAACTGCGGCACATCTCGATCTTCGCCAACTCAAGAGCCGCCCGGTCATGGAACAATTCCAAGCATGGCTCAACGCCCAGCAACCCCTGCATACGCCCAAAAGCCTGCTCGGCAAGGCGATCACCTATGCACTCAATAATTGGAAGGCTCTGTGCTTGTTCCTCACTGACGCGAGAATCCCCCTCGATAATAACGCCTCCGAACAGGCCTTGCGGATCGCGGCCCTGGGGCGCAAGAATTTTTTGTTCGTAGGTAATGAGGAGGCCGGCCACAACATCGCGACGCTCTATTCCTTGGTGATGACGGCGATAGCTCGGGGACTCAACCCGGAAAGCTATCTCGCTGATGTTTTGATCCGAATCCAAGACCTGCCGGATTCACGCCTTCACGAACTGTTGCCTCAGAACTGGAAGCCTCTTTCGGCTCACCCTGAGCTTCAAGACAGCACGTAGCACTTCGTTGGCTCCGCAGCAGCTTGGCACTCAGGCCCGCAGCCCAGTCGCTGCCGGGAAGGCACGACATCTATTATCGGGCGGATACTTTTGATGAGACTCTCGACGTCGCCGTATTCCCGGTAGAGGACGATCAAGCGCTCGCCGCGCTGGGCATCGGCGACGGCGGTCACGATGAAGGTCTGCTCAAGAATTCCAGCTGCCTCGTGGAGCTTCTCCTCGATCTTGACGTGCGGGACCATCTCGCCGCCGATCTTGGAGAATCGGCTCAGCCTGTCGGTGATCGTCACGAAGCCAGGTGAAGTTAGGGCTCGCGATGAAATAAGTAGAAGTCCTGATCTCGTTCATCAGCGCGTAGGATACCGCCGATGATCGCGTTATGTTATTTTCCGAGATGGTGCTTTGGACCCATATTGACATAGGTCTAAATCCGCAGGAGGGGGGGAGCGAAGGACCCTTGGACTCAAGGCATATCCCGATTATCATCCTTCTAGATGAAAATGTTGCTCTAGGAGAATGATATGAAAATGAAAGTGCTGCTTGTGGCGACGATGTTTGTGTCAGGCGTGTTGGGATCAGCTAAGGCGAACCCATCCAGTCCAACTAGGCAGGCGATCCTATCGGAATTACAGGTAATCTTGAGTAAAGTTCCGGTTGGCAATGTGTGCCGTATTACTAATGTTATTGTGGGATCCCGAGGTATCATGGGTTATGTATTCGCTCATAATATCCACAATTACGAAGTCTGGCGGATCAAAGCTGAAGAGCTGAAAGGCACGCGGTTTGCGATCAGGCCAATGGAACTAAAATCGGGTACAACTGATGTTCTAATCTTTGTCCCTGCGATTGGCACAGCAAATAGCGCTTCAGATCTATCAAAAAATGGGGCAATCATAGATGTGGACAATATCTTTAAAGAGGTGTGCCTGAAAATGAGTGATAAAGCAAATAAAGATATGCTCGATGACTTTCGCAAGGAAACAGGTTCTAAATAGTCCGTAAGACTTGCATGCCGAATGTCATGCGGTGCCAGCGATTGTCCGTCACTGTCGTCGGTGCCCATGCACGGCGCTCGACTGGTCATTCCGGAGAGGCGTCCGATGAATTCCGGCGCGATCTCTAAAATCCAAAAAGTTATTGTCGCGTCAACTTCTTATAGTGGATGCGCTTGGGCTGCACGTCGCCGAGCCGACGCTTCTTGTCCTCTTCGTAGGCCTGGTAGTTGCCCTCAAACCAGGTCGCCTGGGAATCGCCTTCAAAAGCGAGGATGTGCGTGGCGATGCGGTCGAGGAACCAGCGGTCGTGGCTGATGACCACGGCACAGCCGGGGAACGCCGAGATGGCTTCTTCGAGGGCGCGAAGCGTGTGCACGTCGAGGTCGTTGGTCGGTTCGTCGAGAAGGAGCACATTGGCGCCTTCCTTGAGCATCTTGGCCAGATGAACGCGGTTGCGCTCGCCGCCGGAAAGGTTCTTGACAAGCTTTTGTTGATCTTGACCCACGAAGTTAAACCGGCCCACATAGGCCCGCGACGGCATTTCAATCTTGCCGAGTTTCACCGTGTCGAGCCCGTCGGAGATCGCGTCCCAAACATTTTTATTTCCATCCAATTGACGGTTCTGATCGACATAGCCGAGCTTGACCGTTTCTCCGACCTTGAAGGTTCCGCCATCGGGTTTATCCAGGCCGGTGATCATTCTAAATAATGTGGTCTTGCCCGCTCCGTTGGGCCCGATCACGCCGACAATGCCGTTCGGCGGCAATTTGAAGGTAAGGTTGTCGTAAAGAAGTTTGTCCCCAAAGGCCTTGGCGATGCCCTTTGCTTCAATGACGATGTCGCCCAGGCGAGGCCCCGGGGGGATGTACAACTCGAGTTCATCGCAGCTCTTCTCCTTCTGCGCCTCCTCGAGCATCTTGTCGTAGTTGGCGAGGCGCGCTTTGGATTTCGCGCGGCGGCCCTTGACACCGGCACGCACCCACTCGAGCTCTTCAGCCAGCGCCTTCTGCATTTTGCCTTCGGACTTGCTTTCCTGGGCGAGGCGATTTTGCTTTTGTTCAAGCCAAGAGGCGTAGTTTCCCTTGTAAGGGATTCCTTCGCCGCGGTCGAGTTCCAGGATCCAGCCCGCCACATTATCAAGAAAATAGCGGTCATGGGTCACGGCAACGATCGTGCCTTCGTACTGCGCCAGATGATGCTCAAGCCAGTCGACCGATTCGGCGTCAAGGTGGTTGGTGGGCTCATCGAGCAGGAGAATGTCGGGTTTTGAGAGCAACAGACGGCAGAGCGCGACCCGGCGTTTCTCGCCGCCGGACAAAGTCCCGCATTTCTGCTCGGACGGCGGGCAACGCAATGCGTCCATGGCGACTTCTAGCGTGCTGTCGATCTCCCACGCGTTGGCGGCGTCGATCTTTTCTTGGAGCTTGCCCTGTTTATCAAGAAGCTTTTCCATTTCTTCGGACTTAAGATTGGGATCGGCCAACTTCTCATTGATTGCGTTGAAGTCGCTTAATATTTTCATCGTCTCAGCGACGCCCTCGGACACCGTGTCTTTGACGGTCTTCTCGCCGTCGAGCTGCGGCTCCTGCTCGAGCAAACCGACGCGATAGCCCTTTGACTGAGTGATCTGGCCGGTATAATCGGTGTCATGGCCCGCCATGATGCGCAGGAGAGTGGATTTGCCCGAGCCGTTGTCGCCGAGCACTCCGATCTTGGCGCCGTAATAGAAAGATAGATAAATACCCTTGAGTACTTGCTTCTTGGGGGGGTGAATGCGGCCCACATCGATGAGCGAGTAGATGATCTGTTTGGTATCAGTGGTAGAACTGGGCATGGGGGTTACCTCAGAGTCTTGTCCGGGTCGAGTTTATTGCGCAGCAACGCGATTTCCTGGAGAGTCGGAAGTGAGACTTGGGATAATCGGGATGCCTGCTTGAGCGGCCAGCCGATATTCTCCTGCGCCTGCGCCCAGGTCACTGCCGGATACAACGCAGTGAGGGTCAGTTCACCGGCATCATCGGGTTCTAAAATACACATGTTGGTGATGACCTTGCTCACGTTTTTTCCGAAGGAGGTGATGAAGTCGACTTTTTCAGGGAACGCGCGCTTATCAAGCTTGGTTACGATGAGAACACGCTGCGCATGCGCGGCGATTTCAGAGGCGCCGCCGGCGCCGGGTAGGCGCACCTTTGGAGCGCCATAGGGGCCCACGACCGTGGTGTTGATGTTCCGGTGCTTGTCCACCTGCGCTCCGCCCAGGAAGCCGACCTGGATCTTTCCGTTCTGCAGGAAGAACTGGAAAATATCGGACATGGAGGTCACCATGAGCGAGCCGGTGACTAGGGCGGGATCGCCGATTGAGGGGGGCACGCGTTCAGGAACGGCGCCGACGGCGCCCGACTCGTAGATCAAGGTCATGTTCGGCGCGTGCGTGGCGCGCGCCAGATTGCAGGCCAGGTTCGGCAAGCCGATGCCCACGAAGACCACATCGCCGTCCTTGATCTCGCGCGCGGCCAGAACACACATCAGTTCGTTGAGGGTATAATCGTTTGCAGGATGCGGTGCG
>CAZGVK010000151.1:0-4595 GCA_964529095.1 uncultured Elusimicrobia bacterium | reverse complement strand
CCTGCGGGATTGTTCTTTTGCCAGCGCCAATGGTCGGCGCATATCTCATCGAGGCCGCGTGTCGCTTCCCAGCCGAGCTTCTTCTTCGCGAGCGAAACCTCCGCCCAGATCGCGGGAGCGTCGCCTGAGCGTCGCGGCATGATCTTGTGGGGGATCGCCTTGCCGACGGCCTTCGCGGAAGCGGCGATCACTTCAAGCACCGAATAGCCGCGGCCGGCGCCCAGGTTCACGGCTTGGGCGCCGGAGAATGAATCAAGCTTGTCGAGGGCGGCCACATGGCCTTGGGCCAGATCGACGACATGGACATAGTCGCGCACGCCCGTGCCGTCGTGGGTCGGGTAGTCGCCGCCCCAGATGTTGACAAATTCACGGCGACCAACGGCCGTCTGCATCACAAACGGCAGAAGATTATTCGGGATGCCGCGCGGGTCCTCTCCGATGCGCCCGCTCTCATGGGCGCCGACCGGATTAAAGTAGCGCAGGATTGCGATTTTCCAGCGCTTATCCTCGCTGGCGAGCTCGTAACACATATCCTCGATGTCGAGCTTTGTTTTTCCGTAGGGGTTGATGGCGGCGCGCGGATGGCGTTCGCCGACGGGGTTTTGCGTCACCGCCCCGTAGACGGTGCAAGAGGAGGAGAAGATCAGTCGACGGCAGGAGGTTCGCTCGATCGCGGCAAGGAGATGATGCGTGCCGAGAACGTTGTTGTCATGATAGAGCTGGGGCTTTTCGACGGATTCGCCCACGGCTTTAAGACCGGCGAAATGCATCACCGCATCAAAGCCCTCACTGATGAGCGCGTCGAGCGCGTCGGGATCGCGCAGATCGAGAGTCTCGAGGCGAAGAGGCTTGCCCGCGAGCGCTTTCACGCGCTCGATTGATTCGGGCACGGAGTTGGCAAAGTTGTCAAATCCCGTGACCTCATGACCAGCCTTAAGCAACTCAAGGCAGGCATGGCTGCCGATATAGCCGGAAGCGCCCGTCACCAGAACCTTCATTAAAATGGCGTCATCGCGCTTTGCAGGTGATAATAAGGAGGCCTGGCGCGATAGCGCGAGATGCATTCCTTCATGATCTCCTCGATGAAGTCGGCGTAGTTCTGTCCGATCACCTCGGCGCAGGCGGGCACGCAGTCGCCGTTGCTGATGGAGGGGTTCGGATTAATCTCGAGGATGTAGGGATTGCCCGAACGGTCGATGCGCACTTCGATGCGCGCGTAGTCATGGCAGTCGAAGATGCGATAGGCGTCGAGGCAGATTTCCGAGATCAGCGCGGAGAGCTTCAGGCTGTATTTGGCCGGACGCTCAACGCGGATTTTCGAGTACACGGAGTTTTCCTCCCACTTCGCCTGGTACGGATAAATGCCCCAGGTGCCCTTAGGAAGATCGTCGAAGATTGACCGTGAAAGGGGAAGCACTTTCACGCGCTCCTCGTTGCCCATGATCGAGACATCCACCTCGTCGCCTTCGATGAATTCCTCGATGAGAACCGGGCGGTTGTACTTGTCGAGCAGCATGGCGACCTGCTCCTTCAGGGCCTTGAGGCTGGTGACGACCGACTGGTTGCTGATGCCGATTGAGTTGTCCATGTTCGCGAGCTTGACCATCAGCGGGTAGCGCAGATCCTCGCGCATGGGCTCATTTTTGGCGAAGACATAGTCGAACTTGGGCGTGGGAAGCCCATGCTGCTCCAGAATCTTTTTGACTTTAATCTTGTCGATGCACAACGCCAAGGTGAGGGGATTGGAACCGGTGTAAGGGATGCCCAAGCAATCCAGGATGGCCGCGGCATGGGGCTCCAAAAGCGACGAATTGTTGATGCGCTCGCACACGTTGAAAATCATGTCGACGTTTGCGTTGGAGATTTTCTCAAACGGCAAAGGGGTCTCATTCATGTCGAAAAAAGTGACCTGATGGCCTTTGGACTCGACGGCTTTCTGGATATTGCGGCCGACCGAGGTGAGGTCGGAGCGCACGGCCCCCTCTTCCCCATCCTCAGCGTCGAAGATGTTGCAGAGAATGCCGACGTGCAGGCTCTTCTTGTCAAAACCGGTGCCGCGGACCTTCTCGATGCGCGCGGACTGTAGGATACGGCGCCGCGAGACTTGGGCGGCGCCGAAGCGGTTCTTGCGGCGCGTCTTGCCGAGGGACGATGTCGAGTCAAAGCGCACGATGTTAACCGAAACCAGGCGGAGCGTCTCATCGAGATTCTCCTCAGCCTCAGCGTAGGTGCCGCCGCGGCCGACGACCCAGCCGATCGTTTCGAAGCCTTCCGGGGGCACGAGCACGGCATCGCCGGGTTCTTTTTGAACGGCGATTTCGTGAACCTTGTCGGTGTCGAGTTTTTCCTGCGGAAACTTCACGCCGGTGACAACGCCGGAGTATTCCGGGATCAGGTACTTGCCCACGAGATGACATCTCGGCTCCTTGAGCCGCTTGGGGTGGCAGAGATCGCCGACGGCGATGCGCGCGGCTTCCTCGATGACGTCCACCTCCCAAATCATCTTGATCCAGTCGTAGAGGTAATCGCCGCCCATGCGCGCGTTGATCTCGACGAGCTTCGAGCCCCCTGGCGTTATCTTCGCCTCCAAGTGCAAAGCGCCGTTGGTCAGGCCCAATGTTTTGACGATCTCTTTGGCCATTTTCAAGATGTCCGAGAGATCGCTGTCCTCATGGCGCGAAGGCATCGCGTCGCCGGTCTCGATGAAGAACGGCTCCTTGGTGGGGAAGTTGTCGTTAAAGGCATGAAATTTTATTTCGCCGTTCTGCACCAATAGATCCACGTCAATTTCCGCGCCATCCATGAATTCCTCGGCCAATATGTCGGTCCCATACTTGTAGATCGGGTCAAAGGCCGGGGTCATGTTCGTCTTGATATAGTCGAGGGCCTTCTTGGCTTCGTCGAGGTTGTCGAGTTTGACGACGAACTGGCTCTTGACGCCCCAGGCCGGCTTGAGCACCAAAGGAAACCCGATGCGCGCCGCGGCCTTTTCGAGGTCGGGGTGGCCCTGAATCAGCGCCCAGGCGGGCTGGTACTTGGCCAGCTTGGCGTTTTCCAGAGACTGCCGCGTGAGATATTTATTGCGCGCATTGAGCGCGGCCTGGGGCGTGTGGCCAATCCAGCCGAAGCGTTGAGCGAGCGTTGCGCACAACGGCACCGCGTTTTCCCAGAAGGTGATGACACCGTCGATCTTCTGAGTTTTGACGAGTTCTTCGACCTTGACCACGCACGCGATCTCATCGAGCGGATCGCATTCGACGAATCCATCGGCAAGCTTGCTGACCCAGTTTGCCTCGGAGGACATCAGGATCATCTTTGAGCCCAGTTCCTTAAGCCTCTGATAGATGAATTTCTTCTTCGGGTTCGGCGAAGAGATGATCAGAAGGGTTTTATTCTTAAGGGCTGCGGTGGAATCGGAAACGAAGGGCTCGGCGTTATTCATAGACGATAGTGTAAAGCATTCCCTCTCGAGAATCAAATGCGCGAATCAACTCATTCCAAATTAATAAGCTGTAGGCCAAAAGACCTGATTGATCGTAGGCCTTTTGACATCCACGAAGTGCCCCAACAACCTATAGCCGCCAAGGGATTTATCGCTAGAATATACGCTGAAGGTTAAGCCGCATTCAGAGGTGGAAGACGATGAACAAAAAAATATCGATACGCACGCTCGTTGCGGTCATCACGGTCGCATCCGGCATAGGAGCGTCAAGCTTCCTGCGGGCGGCTGAAAAACCGTCGATATCCAATGAAACCACAAAGCAGTTCCTCGGCATCGCCAGCATGTCCGGTGAAGGCGCGGGTGCCGCCATGGACGGCCGCGGTCCCGCGTACCATGTGGACGATGGTTACGGCAACAGTTCCAATGTGTGCTCGGAAAAATACGGCGGTTACTGGGGTTCAAGTTCCGAACTGGAAGCCTGTTACGCAGGCTTGGATTTCAATGACCCGTACTGCGGGGGCTACTATACCTATGCGGAACAAAACGCCTGCGATTACGGCCACAGCTACAGACCGCACTCGCACAACAGCGTCAGTGTCAGTGTCAGCGGCGGCGGCGGCGCCACCGGAGCGCTGTTCGGGCTTTTGATTGCGGCCTTTGCGGCGTCAAATTCCGTCGGTCGGCGCAAGCGCGCAAGCTGATAGAAAAATAAACAGAAGACGCGCGGGGACCGTCCACGCTTGACTCTCGGTATTTGTCTTGCGGCGGTCCTCGCGCATTTTGTGCCCGGTGCCTTCGCGGCGCTGTCCTGCCAAAGTGGGGCTATACAGGCGGGAAGCGCCTGCCGTGGTTTCTCGTTCTCCGTACGCAGGCATCTCCGCTGGCCTGGCCTCTTTGACGGGCGCGTACAGAGCATGGTTGCCGTCTTGGCGACCGCGACCCCGAGTTTGACACGGGGGCAGCGTTGCAGTTGACGCGGTTAATTTCGTCAATGTGGCCAATAAAAAAACTCGCTCCGAATTAATAAGCAATAGGCCGAAAGACCTAATGTGTCGTAGGCCTTTCGGCGCGCAAAGAGTGCCCCAATGACCTATAGCCGCCATGGGGCTTATTACTAGAATATACGCCGAAGGTTAAGCTGCATTTAGAGGTG
>CAZGVK010000150.1:0-16138 GCA_964529095.1 uncultured Elusimicrobia bacterium | reverse complement strand
CGGCTCTACCCGTCAATTCAGCTGAAATGAACCACTAGGCCAGAGTAAATTCGGTTTTCAAAGGCGACCGGTTCATTTGAATTATCCTCGGGAATATCAATTACTCCAACGACCGCATTAGACGCCCTGTCCACGATTCTGATTCGCCGGGTTGATGCGTAACTGGTGACGATGTAAGCCGCCTTTGAATCGGAATACATTGCTACCACATCGGTCACCTTAACTGGTTCCGATATGCTGGCTCCCGCTGCCCAGCCGGAGCCTCCCACGGCACTCGACTGCGTCAGTTGCTGGTCAGATTTCATGAACTTAAAAGGCGGCCGCTCAAGAAGATGAACGAATTTAATGAGTTGTGATTCCACCTTGGCGGCAAAGTTAATTTCGTCGGCATTATACGCCGCAGGAATGACCGTAAAGGTCGAATCGCCTGTGGGAGGGCTTTGAACGACCACCATGGTCGGTCCCGCGCAGGCACTTAAGAACAGGGCGACAACTGGCGTAAGAAATATGAATACTTTTAAGTTCATGCGTTTAGTCTCCTGAAATATCGGTCCAACTAATAAGTCAGCCGTCAGCCTTTCTCGACCTGCGAGGTTGCCGACTCTTCGAATTGTAATGGAAAAATAATAATCTCGCAAGACTAGGGCCAGCCTTTTACCGGGATAGACTGTCAGCCTATCTCCAGTCCCAGACGGTCAGCCGGGCTCCTCACATGTCGAATGACCGAGCAGCTCCTGAATAGTCCTGATGTCGTAGCCGTCATCCAGCAGATGTGTGGCGAACGAATGACGAAGGCAATGACAGCCTGCGGGTTTCGCGATGCCCGCTCTAATTCTGGCGTCCTTGAATGCGCGCTGAAGGACGGATTCGTGCAGGTGGTGCCTCCGTCTTTCGCCGGTGAGCCTGTCGGAGTAGTGGCTGGCGGCGGGAAACGCCCATTGCCAGCCCCAGTCCTTGGGAGCGTTGGGATATTTCCTCGCCAAAGCATCGGGCAAGGCGACTTTTCCGAGGCCGTTGCGGAGGTCCTCTTCGTGCTGACGCTGGACGATTTTCAGATGTCTCAACAACGGCTCCCCACGGGCCTGACATCTCGGGACACTTTCTCTTTATGCCTGATTTGAAGCTCGGGTCAGTCCGTAAGGTGGCGAAAACGACGGATGGGTGCTATAATTAAGGCAATGCAGCGCCTCAAGAGAGTCGCCAAGATCATCGATCCGGAGCATTGGCCCGACTTAGCCACCGAGGATTTGCTCTATTGGATCGCCCGTTCCCCGGAAGAGCGCATCGAAGCGGGCCGAGAATTGGTTCGAAGCACCTACCACTACCTCCACGGGAAACCGCTTCCTCCCATGAGCAAAGTCGGCCGGATATTCCAACCGGAACCGTAATGCCCGAAGGCTCCGGCGAGGCGACAGAACTCGATGACATCGAGAGAATCGTCGCTTCGCTAAATAAAAACCACGTCGATTTCATGATTATTGGCGGCTACGCGGTCATTTTCCATGGCTACGTCAGAAACACCAAGGATTTGGACATTCTCATCCGCCGCACTCCCGAGAACGCGAGACGGACGGTGGCGGCCCTTGAGGAAGCCGGCTGCGCTTGTCCCGAACTGACCCCCGAACTTTTTATGTCAGGAAAGGGAATCACCTTCGGCGATGCCCCCATGCGAGTCGATATTCTCGCCGAAGTCCGCGGCGTTAAATTCGATGACGCTTGGTCGCGTAAGCAAACCAGCCGATTCGGCACCCTTGGGGCCAACTTCATTGGGCTGGAGGATCTCATCTCCAATAAAGAGGCCGTCGCGCGGCCTCAAGACCTGCTGGATGCGCAAAAGCTCAGCGTGGCCCGCGTGAAGAGTTCCGAACCGGAGAAAGAACAGTCGTTGGAAGAAGAAGGCGGTCTCGAGCTATAGAGCTCACAGTCGAGGGAGCTCGCTTCCATATCCATGTTTACCTCCCCGGTGGGGAGACCAACATGACATTCCAACTTTCGCTAAACATGACATATTAACTTTCGCGCGACAGCGGGGTCTGGCAGGAGGGGCAGCCGGATTCCTTTTTGAGATTTCCTGCATGAACTGCTTGGCGAATGCCTTGAGGGAGACATTCTTGATGGATTGGGGAACCGGTGTCCCGCCGAATCCCCAAAAATTGCAAGCAAGAAACTCAAATCCTTCCTTAAGATCGTGAAGCTGTTCTATGAGGGGTCGAAAAGAACGGCTGCTTGCTCCCAGTTCATGTAAAAGGAGGAGCAAAGGCTTCTCATCGAGACGATTTAACAGCCGCAGGTGTCGCTGTAATCCCGCGTCAACTTGTCGTCAAGCGCGCGCAGCCGCTTGGTCAGGAGATCAGCCGCCTTTGGGCTCTCGGCGCGGCGAATGGCCTCAAGAAGCGCTCCGCGGCGAGTCTGCGTTCCCCCCACCGCCATCCCCGCGATCAGAAAAGTCCGGAGTATTTTTTTGTGCCATTTTGATATCCCCCGCTGGGCTTATGCCATTATCAACTGCTTGGGATATTGTAGTCCATCCCCCGAAAACCGCCTGGGGCATTCATCCTACGGTCCTCTGGGTCCTTGGTCCCGGCGTGGATTAATGGCCTACGTCCTTCAGATAGCCTGGCGGGTAGCGCAGTCCGGAAACCTTTAGAAAAGCTTCTCTGAGGCTGCGTAAATCTTCCTCATTAAGTCGGACTTGTGAGGCCTTGGCGTTTTCCTTAAGATAGACTCGACGCTTGGTGCCGGCCAGGGCGATAATGTTGGGTCCCTGAGCCAGTATCCAGGCGATGGCTAGTTGCGCCGGCGTGCAGCCCTTCCGGGCGGCCAAACGCTCAACGGACCGGACCGCTTCCAAATTTCGCGCGAAATTCTCATCCTGGAAGCGGGGGAGTTCCCGGCGGAAGTCATCCGGGGCTAGGTCCTTCAAATCCTTGAGTTTTCCCGCCAGAGAACCCCGTCCCAGGGGACTGAAGGCGACGAAGGTGATGCTGAGTTCCCGGCAGGTCGAGAGAATCTCTCTCTCGGGGTCGCGAGTCCAAAGAGAATACTCCGACTGCAAGGCCGTGATTGGATGAACGGCATGCGCGCGGCGCAAGGTCTGAGCTGAAGCCTCGGAAAGTCCCAAAAAGCGCACCTTGCCTTCCCGCACGAGCTCGGCCATCGCTCCGACCGTATCCTCAATGGGCGTCTCAGGATCTACTCGATGGAGATAATAAAGATCTATTGTCTCAACCCCGAGGCGCTTGAGACTGGCCTCGCAGGCGCGACGCACATAAGAGGGCTTCCCGTTGGGCGGCTCCTTGCGCGAGTCTTGCGGATCGCGCTCGAGACCGAACTTCGTGGCCAGCACGGCATCTTGGCGCCGATCGTGGATCGCGCGCCCCACGATTTCTTCGTTGGTGAAAGGGCCGTAGACATCCGCGGTATCGAGGAATCTGATCCCGAGATCCAGCGCGTGGTGAATTGTGGCGATAGCCTCGGGCTCATCGGTTGGGCCGTACCCTCCCGTCATACCCATGCACCCAAGTCCGATCCGCGAAGCCTTGGTATCTTCTCCGCCTAGTGAGAACGTGTCCATCGACTAGAAGGTCAGGTCGGCGCCGCGGCACGACGGAGTCTGAGTGCGGTTTTCAAGCGCGGCCGCGTCGGAGACCTTCGGCTTGAGATAATCGCAGAGCCCCCGAGAGGTCTTGCGGCCTTCCCCGAGGCCTTCAAGGAAATAGTATATGAAGAGTCCGTGACCTTCCGCCTCGATTGTCCCGGTTGCCTGATCGCCCTCCGCCGCCGCGAGCTTCTGCGCCTCGGGGGCTTCGTTCGCGGCTGCGATCAGGTGCCACTTGTAGGCCTCGATATAGTCCTGGGTCACACCCTCGCCATTCTCGTACATCGCGCCGAGGCTGACCGCAGAGTAGGCGCGGTCCCCACGCTCGACCCCCGCAAGAAACCACTTGCGCGCCTGAGCAAAATCTTTGGTCACGCCGCGACCGGTCCGCAGGCAATAGCCTAACCCCTGGGCCGCGTACGGGTTGCCTTGCTCGGCCGCGGCACGAAACAGCCGCGCGGCCGCAGCATCATCCTGCTTGACGCCCCACCCGTTGCGGTGGAGCCAGGCCAGCGCCTGCTGGCCACTGGAATTACCATGGTCGGAGGATCGCTGGAACCACTTCGCGGCTTGCGCGTAGTCCTTGGCCACTAAGTAAAGGGCTCCCAAGACAGCCTGGGCGGCGGCATTACCTGACTCCGCAGCCGGCCGGCGGCGATGAGTTTGGCTTTGGCGTAGTCACCCGCCAAATAAGCCTCCCAAGCATTATTGGCCGGCTTGGCCCAGACGGACCGCGTGAAAAGTGCGAGAGCAAAAGACGACGGCACTGGGTGCAGTCTCATTGGAAAATCCTACTATTTTGCGCCCGCTTCAAAAAGCCACGGGGCCAATTCACATGAAAGACGGAACTTTCACCGCGACCTTTAAACTATAAAGGCGCGTCCGTTCCAAGAAAGACCGGGGCCTGCTTGCGGTTCTGCCGGCGCGCTTCGTCCTGCACGCGCGGACTCAGATAATCAGCGGAAGCAGATCGTGGTCGGGGTGGACCTCCGACACTGCGAGCGCCTTATGGATCGGCGGCAACGCCGACGCACCGGCTGCGATAAGCCGTTCGATCGGCTCGATCGGGTGCCCTTCCTCGCAATTGACGATGGACTGGATGTTTCGGTCGATGTCTGCGGCTTCCATGATTCTTTCGCCCTCGATCATTTTAACGCTTACCGCAGAGATCGAACACGATGGGGGGATTGATGGAGTTATACATGTCGTCGCACATGCAGGCGTTGATGCAGATCGTCGGCCCTTCTTTCGTGATCCCATAGCCCTCGTGGACGTGGCCGCAGACATGGTAGACGGGCTTGATCCTCTGGATCGCGGCGAGCAGGTCCTCGCAGCCGACGCGCTCGCCGCCGCCGGATGGACGCAAGACCTCGTCGCCGTGTCCGAACGCCGGTCCGTGCGTCACGAGGATTTGAACGTCGTCCGGGATTCGGTCCCATCTCGCCTTGATCTCCGGGCCGCGTTGCAGGTTGAAGGCCCAATCGTTGAACCACGGCTGCCATGGCGACCCGTAGATGCGCACGCCGTCGATGACCGTCTCGGAGTCCTGAAGATAGAGGCAGTTCGTCAGAAGCGACCGGGCCAGGGCCGGCTGCCGTTCGAAGGCGAAGTCGTGATTGCCGGCGATCACGATCTTGTGCTTGTGGGGGAGCTTCCCCAGGAAAGCGTTGAAGCGCGCGATGTCCGGCAGTTCGCCGCAGGACGTGAAGTCGCCGGCATGGATGAAAACGTCGCCGTCCGGGATGGGAACCCGCTCGTGAAGGGTGTGCGTGTCGGAAGTGCAGACGAATCTCATTTCGGATCAGTGAAGAGCTGTCTGTCCTAAAGCCCCAGCCTCTCGCGCAATTTGTCGAGTTGCTCCTTTTTCTTTTCGGGCGCCATCTTCCCGATGTTCTTGAGCTTCCACTGGACCGCCGGTAGCCGCTCGACGCCCGCGAGGCCGAGCAGCTTCCAGTCCGGCGCACCCTCTTTGACCGAGAGGAGAAAATCCTTCTCGGCCTTGGTCAGCTCCGCCTTGAGCTGCGAAATCAAACGCTCCCGTGCTTCCACGAGCGCCTCGTACTCCACCGGCTCGTCCGTCATCTCCTTGAATTCTGACTCGAACGTCGCGCGCACGTCCTTTCGAGCCGGATCGATGACTTCATGCATCGGCCGGTCATGGCTGATCAGATAAACGAGAAATGCTTTCCGGATTTCCTCGGTCAGGCCGGGGCCGTCGAGCAGCAGCTTCACGTCGAAGAGATCGCGCGGATGCTGCCGGTCAAGCGCCGCGCAGATTTTCCCGCCGAAAAGCTCCGATTCCGAGAGCACGCGGACGGTCGCCGCGGTCACGAAGGTCGCGCGCGCCTTCTTCGACAACTCGCGCATGGTCGCGCCGCCGATGGAGCCGCGGATCACGGTGTTGGGCTCGATCTTCACCTCGGTCATGGGGGAGCGGACCACCAGCTTGATGACGATGCCGTCGGTCTTGCTCTCGTGCACGTTGAAGTCCGGCGAGACGCGCATGATCGCCTTCTTGATGCGCAGCAGCGCGTCGCTGATGCCGCGAAGCGATTGTGGGCGCGGCTCGATCGGCAGATAGGTGAGATCGATGTCTACGGACAGACGCGGCATGTCTCTCACGAAGAAGTTTATCGCCGTGCCGCCCTTGAGCGCGAAGGACTCCTCGGCGGCCACGTGCGGCAGCAGCCGCAGCATCAGCCGCGCTTGATCGAGATAATCTTTTTTCATGGGCCCTCATTGACTGAGAACGCCTCGGGGTTGGGCTCGACCGTTATCTGATACTTCTGATCGAGCTTGCCGCCTTTGACTATGGAGCGCTTGCCCTTCCCTAGATCGATCTTTGAGAGAGCAAGCTCCTTGAACCAGGGGTGATCGGCCTCTTCCGCGAAAAAGAGGAAAAGGCGCTTGGCCTTGACCGATCGGCAGGTCTCGAGAAGCTCCTGCACGACCTCGGGCCTCAGGGACGTCAGGCCCCCCATGAGCAGCCGCGCTTCCTCGAATGATTGCAGGCGCGGCACGTCGTCGAGCGCCTCGAACATGGCGCGTTCGGGCGCGGAAAGCCTCAGAGAGAAATCGCCGGATGGGCGTTCCGTGAGGCCCGCGCTCATCTTGCCGAGGAAGAGATCGGCCGCGGTGAAGACGAGCTTGACGCCCCAATCGTGGCGGGCAAACCAAGTGGGCAGGCGCGTGCCGCGCGGCGCATACAGGCGCAATGTCCCGCCTTCGCGCATGCGGACGAAGTGTCCGTAGCCTTGAGCTTCGAGCGCTCTCTTCGCGCCCAGGTGGACCGGCATCTTGAGTTGATATTGGACGGCGTGAAGAGCGCCCTCCCAATCCACGGCGTCTTCAAGACGCCCGTAGGCACCGCGCTCTATGCGGCGAACCCAGCCGGATCGTTGGTACTTCTTGACGAGATCGGGAGAGACGCCGTGCTCTTCTAGCCATGGGGACGTGGCGACGACCCCTTTTGGCCATTTGGCGACGAGGTTGCTGAGCTTCGTTCTCGTTCCTGGTTCAGTCTTCATAGTTTATTATAGTTCTGATTATGTGACCTTAGGTATATATTTACGCTATAGAATAAACTTTTAGTTCATTTTAATACTAATAATGGGCCTTATAGTCACTTAATCTGCACTATAATAAACTGTAGCAGGTATGCCCGGATTCATCAAGATCCCCCAGCTAACGTCAGACGAGGGGGACGCAACACCGAGCGCTCAGGATATCTGTGCAATCCGAAAATGAGGGCGCGGCTTGCCGGGCGGGCCAGGCGCGAAGAAGCCGCCCTCCAAGTCGACGAAGATGCGCTGAAGGATCTTCGCCTCCGTCACCGCGTCGGTCAGGGCGCGGTGATAGCGCCCCTCGGGCTGTATACCCATCGCCTAGGGCGTAGAAATTCATCCCGTTTCGAGCTTTAACGTAGCCCCGGTTTCTGGTACCCGTCCGGATGAAGCGGCGTCGAGAATTCGATAGCGTTGCTGTCGTAGGGTTGGCGGGATAGTTTTTTGAATTTGGTCGAGCATTTGACCATGGGAGCAGTCCCGTAAAGCACGATCGATTTCAGAGCTGGTGTGAGCGCCGCAAAGCAGAGGGATGATGTAAACGAGTCTGTTGAGTTCGACTTGCGGATTTCTCTAAACGATTGTCTTAAACTTTCCGAACAGCGATTCAATGACGTCACTGCTGACAAGGAGCGGGAGCTGTCCGATGGCGAGTCTGCGCTGGATCTGTAGATGGCGGGCAATCCAGGATGACAAGCGGGAGCGGACTTGCGACCCTTGCGGGAGTTGCTTTAAAATCCTTTTTGCTTCTGAGGAAGTCGCCTGATTGAGGCCCTTGATCTTCAGGAGTTTCAAGAACTGTTCAGTGACCTGGCAGGTCTCGCAAAACTCTTCCAGGAAATGACGAAGTTGCGATAGACCACGGAAAGCCTTTCGGAGCATTCCGACTTCACTATCTTTTTTTGATCGGCCCGGCCCGCCCATTAGCTTGATGAGCTTGCCTGCCCACTCGGCCAATTCCGTGATCCCCTGAAATCTTCCCTTGGTTCGGATTTTGGGAGGCAACAGCCACGCTAAATCGGTTTGTCTGATCCGGGCCGCACCCTTTCGCACAATCTCCAGGAATTTCAAAAAAGCGGCTCTCAAAGCAAACTCGGCTTTTAACGCGTTTGCCGCGAAGTGGCCGACGTCCTCGATCACGCACACCGGTTTTGCGTCTTTGGTCGCATCGAGATAGAGCTCAACGCCTTTTTTGATATCCGTGCCGCCGTCCTTGATGAAGCCCTGCGGCCGGCCGGCTTTGTTGAAGACTTCAATCAGGGCAGCTTTGACGAGGGGTCCGTTCCATTGGGTCAAGATTTGTAGACCGATGCATTCGCAGTCTTCTAACCCGATGGCTCCTTGTTTTTCATGAAGCGCCGAGAGCGGGACACGCAAAACGACGAGAGCCTTCCTCGTTCCGATGTCGATGGAACAATCAATGACGGCAAGCCAAGGCTCATCCGTGGGGCCGACCTCGTTGAAGATTGTTATTCCGGCGCGCAGCGTCCAATGGATCACCGAGGTAAAGTGCGGAATCTCGATTTTGACCCAACCAAGACGTTGGAGCACTCCCCATATCCGTGGGACGGAGCGAAAGGAAACGGTCCCTTCGATCACCATCATGACGCATGATGTCCGGCGCAGATCAAGGGAGCTTCCACTGATGACAGCAGGGAGGTGCTCCGCGGTCGTTGATCGTAGCGAAGCATTCTCGCACTCGAGAAAGTTGACCCTTTCTTCCAGTTCACGACGACGCGCGTCCTGTCGCTTGCGAAGGCGGTCCAAGTTCTTGCGCTGCTGTCTCAGGCAGGTTGCCCGGGAAACCGCCTTGACCTTCCATCCATGTCGGGATTGCGTAATTCGAGATGTTTGGTTCAATCTGCCTCACCTTGTTATTATCCGATAGCCTCTATAGGCTATCGGATAATATTATGATAAAGTGGAGCAATGCAGCTACAGAAGATGGAAAGGCGAATCAAAGAAATTAAGGGGAAGCTTACGCTGGTTGGGGAGATGCGGCCTGGGAGTCTAAACGAGCCGCTCACGGTCTGCGGTAAGTTAAACTGTCGCTGTAAGGATCCCCAAAGGCCAAAAAAACATGGCCCGTATTACCAACTCAGCTATGTTCACAACGGGAAAAGCACAAGTCAGTACATCCAGAAAGAATTTCTGGGCGCGGTGAGATCGCAATTAGCCAACTTCAAGCGCTTTAAGGCGCTAACGACGGAATGGGTGGATATCGCTCTGGCCCTTGCCAAGGAAAAGCTTCAGGCCGACAAAGAACGTCACAAGAGCAAAACGCGCCCGATCAAACAACAACAGCGTGCGCGTAGCGGTACCAGATCCCGGGGCACGACGAGATAAAAAAATCGGCTGTTTTTCTACGCCCTAGGTGGAGCCCATGAATAACTTCCTGCGCTGGCTTCGTGAGTGGGACTGGCGAGCGTTGGCGAGGCTGATTGTCTGGACGCTCGTCGCCATCCACTTCGGCTACATCACCAAAACCGGACTCGCGCACCTGGGCCGAGAGCTTATACTGTCGTGGCTCCTGACCTTCGGCATCCTGACCCACTTGCAATTGATACTCCTCATGATCGGCGTGAGGCTCTATCTCGCGCTCGACGATGCGGCCTATTGGCTCGCCGAGAGGATCGCGCGGCCCATCGTCTATCGCGCTCCGTTTGCCGTGGGCTTCATGGCGGCCTTTGCCGTTGAAATCGTGCTCGTACGGGGAGCCGTGGGCTTCTGGCGCATGGCGCACATGGAGACGCGCTTATTGGGAATTGCTAGAGTCGTCCATGCGGGTTACCTGCGGATGAACCAAGGAGGTCTGGTGCCCCCCAACGTGGCAGTCGGAACCATCGTGCGAGTCTCCCTTGCCTCTGGCGGTACTGAGACAAGGTTGTTATACTAACCTTGTCTTTAGAGAAGATAAGACCAGGTTATGAAACGCGAAGAACTAGCCTCTCGGTTGCGCGCGCCGTACGATCCTCGCCGGAGGTGCGGCGTCGCCAAGACCCCGGAACCGGGCTACGAGAACATATGGTTCGTCGTCCCACCGCCGCCGCCCCGGACGCCTCCCCCAAAACTTCCGCTGAGAGCCATGGCGAAGGCTTCCGAAATCCTCGCGCGGCAGAAAGAGTTCTCCGCTCTCGATGGCATCGACAAGCTTATCGCCTATTACTTCGTCCGGCGAGAGGCGGTGGAATCCTCGCGCCTCGAGGGGACCTGGTCGACGATCGACCACGTCCTGACCCCCGGAGAACTCCACGACACCGGCGAGGCCGAAAGGTCGCGGCAATCGGTGCGCGGGTACGCGCGCACGCTGGAGACCCACCTCGCGCGCGCCGCGCGCGAGGCGGAGCGCGTCTTCACACTCAAGACGGTCTTGGACATGCATCGCGACATCGTGGCGAAGGACCCGGGCTTCTGCGGGGAGGCGGGCGTCTTACGCGCTCCGGGACGGGTCGGGAGCGTCGTCCAGATCGGCGGCTCCTTCCGCAAAGAGGAGTCGACCTACAACCCCGCCCCGCCGCGCTTCGTCACGTCGAGCCTCAAGGCCGTCCTGGACTGGCTCTCCGACGGGGAACTCGCCCAGCGCGGCGACGCGGGCGTCAGCGGCTTCACGTTGCCCGTGCGGCTGGCGGTGGCGCATGCGCACTTCGAGGCGGTGCACCCGTTCTCCGACGGCAACGGCCGCGTCGGCCGCGCGCTGTGGCCGCTACAGATGGCGTGCGCCGGCCGCACGCCGCTCTACCTCTCCGGATTCGTCGAGTCCTACCGCGACGACTACGGCCGAGCGCTCCAGTCCGCGCAGAAGCGGCTCTCCTACGTGGATCTCGTCGAGTTCGTCTGCGAGGCGATCCTCCGCAGCGACGCGGAGGCCTCGGCGTCGCGGGCAGCCATCGTGGGCCTTCCCGCCCGCTGGCGCGCGCGCGCGCGATTCCGCGGGGGCTCGACGGCACTGCTCGCGCTTGAACTGCTGCAGCGCATGCCGATCGTGACGATCGCCGTCCTGGTGGATGAGTTGGGCGTCACGAAGGAGGCGGCGCGCGTGGCGCTCGAAGAGCTCGTGGAGCGCGCCATAGTCAGGAATCGTGGACGCTCCGGCAGGACCCAGCTCTTCGCGGCAGAGGAACTGATTTCTCTGCTTTCACGCCCGTTCGGCACGGACGCGGAGGCCGCGACCGCGAAGGGTCGCGCGCTGCTGCGCGCATAATGATGCCTTGATTTAATTTCCGGGCCTGCTATACTTTCTTGGGCCCCAAGGCTAGATGTTAACTTGGGGAACAGTTGGGCGATTCACGACGGAGAAGAATTAGCGATCTCCTTCTAGGCTCATAACCTTGAGGTCGCTGGTTCAAATCCAGCCCCCGCAACCATTTAGACTCGTTTCTCGACGGAGAAAGTGAAAAACCCTGGTGCCAAACACCAGGGTTTTTCATTGCCCCATAACCTGGGTTTGCATCAAGGTTAGTGGAGGTCGAGAAATGGAAACAGCCGCCAACTTCGTTCCCGCCAATGTCGGCGAGGTGCCCCTTAGGCTTGCCTATGAGGCATTTCATCTCAGGTGTCGCGCCCAGAACCTCGCGGCCGGTACGTGCGCTTGGTATGGGACCCGCCTGAAGCTCTTCGGCAATTTCCTCGAATCGAAAGGGGTCGCGCATGCCCGGGAGATCACGCCCTACCACATCAGGCTCTACTTCGAGAAGATGCGGACGGAGAAGCTCAGCTCCGGCCTAATCGCTCGGGACTACGGCGCGTTCAAGTGCTTCTTCCGTTTCCTGGAGCGGGAGCGCCTGGTTCCCGGCAATCCGATAGAGAGAGTCGAGAAGCCTCGGATGGAGACCAAGCTCATCCGACCGCTGTCGCTCGATCAGATGCGGCTGCTGCTCTCTAACATCAACCAGAAGCGCTTCGAGGGCCAGCGGCTTTGGACTGTCATTATTTTGATCCTCGACACAGGGCTTCGTGCCTCGGAGGTGCTCGGTATTCTAAAGAGTAAGATCGACTTCGAAGGAGGAGTCCTGAGCGTCATGGGCAAGGGGAACAAGGAGCGCGAGGTTCCGTTCAGTACCGTCGCGAAACAGGCCCTCTGGAACTTTGTCCGCCGCCGCGGAAACGTTCCGGGGCAGGACTTGCTCTTCGTCAACCACTACGGCACGAAGGTCGACCGGTCATGGTTGATCCGAGCCCTGCGGAATCTCGGCCGAAAGGCCGGCATCCAGGGCGTTCGCGTCTCGGCGCACACCATCCGGCACACCTTCGCGACGCAATACATCATGAACGGCGGCGATGCTTTCAGCCTGCAGAAGATCTTGGGCCACTCGACGTTGGAAATGGTCAAGGTCTACGTAGGGTTGGCGGATCGGGACGTTTCCTTGCTTCACCGGCGTTTCAGTCCGCTGGAGCATATGGGCATCGTGCCGGGGAATAAGCGACGTTTCATCGTTCACTAATCACAACGGAGAGGAGGGTGTATGGCTGAGGCAACGGCAGATCAGGAACTTTCTTGGTTTACGTGGGGCGAGAGGGATTGCTGGCCCTTCGTTCGGATTCTTATTGTCGGTGCGGTTCTCTTCGGCGCTGGCCATTCGGCCCTGGGATTGAAACTCGACATGCACCGTCTGTTAAGGATGCCTGGGCAGGTGCTCGGGGTCTTGTCTGTCATGGCAATGATCTCCTTCGTTCTGGCGGAACTGTACCTGCTTCTATTTGCGATTCCGCTTTACGTGCTCGGGGTGCTCAACGACTGGTTCTACGCCATCGGCCAATGGGTCTATCGGAAAGCACTCGGGGAAACGTCGAGTGTCATGCTGGCGTTTGTTGGTGTGTGTGGGGAGGTGCTGCTGTTCGGTGGGCTGGGACTTCTAATCCGACGATTTCTCCATTTGCCGTAAGGCTTAGACATTGCTGGAAAAGCCGCCACTTCATTCCGCAATGATAAAGGCGCTCTCGGGCTGGCGCCACATCGTCATGTCGTAGTTCCTAGGGTTTCGCGGAAGCATACTTCGCTTCCGATTTCGTCAACCGCATCCTCTACGCCGGCACGTTCATCCTCAATCCGTTTAAGCTCCCCCATGAGACGGTCGACCTCGGATTTTGCCTGGGCCTGCTGCTTGGCGAGATGCTCTGCGGATTCTCGGAGCGCACGCCCTTTCGCTTCCATCGCGCCGATTCTCCGGCGCAATTCGCGCTCTTGCCGCGAGTAGAGTCCGATTTGGCTGAGATACCTCCAGAAAGAGGTTCTGAGCGGCTCCAGGTCGCGCAATTGCCTGCGCGAGGTTTCCGCATCAAACTGGAGGCTGTTCGCTTCGCTACGCGCCGTCTCCTCCTCGGTGCGCCATTTTGCGATGTCCGAGGCTCGGCGCGTACTTACTTCACCGCACTCCTCCCTAAAAGCATGCTCGCGCTGCCGAAGTTGCTCTAAGCGGCGTTTGAGAGGGCCGATGCTGGCCAATAATTCATGGCGCTTCCGGCCTTCCA
Source organism: uncultured Elusimicrobia bacterium (assembly GCA_964529095.1). GTDB lineage: Bacteria > Elusimicrobiota > Elusimicrobia > UBA1565 > UBA9628 > GWA2-66-18. The sequence goes on along the minus strand of CAZGVK010000150.1, from coordinate 2,509 downwards.
GCTTCGGGTTCAGGAGGAATTCTGACGCAAACGGACAATCGTTTCCAAATGTTAGGAGAAGTCTGGCCTGGCATCGAGTAGCCCCAACGTAAAAGACGCGCCGCTCTTCTTCGGCCCATTCATCGCGGGTGACTCCAGCAGGAAGTTCAGAAGGAGTCCGGAGGCAAGGGTGAAACAATGCGACGTGTTCCCATTCTCGGCCCTTGGCCTTGTGGATCGTCATGACTTCGACCCGATCCCGAGGTGGCTCGCCTTGGGCGGGCGGGGAGTTCTCCTCGGAGTCGCGCTTCTCCGCTAGGAAGCGCACGAAGTCACCGAGCGTAGAGTGGTCGGCGGCCTGTTCCAGCACCATTTCGAAGAGAAGCCGCGAATCGGCCGATTGGGTCTGCGTCGAATTATTACGGATTTGCCCCAAGGATTCGGAAATCCCAAAACGTCGATCCAGTTCTTGCAATACTTCCCTTGGCTGGATAAGCCGGCCCTCTCCCCGCAGGCGATGCATCTCCAAGATATTCGATGTTAGGTGAGTCAGGCGCTCTCGTTGAGGGGCGTCAGGTGGCGTGGCCTCGATCCATGCGAGGCCCTTGGGTTGCTCCCGCAACGCTTCGACAAATGCGTTTGTAAGATAACGGTTTGGAGTGTTGGCGAATTCGGCCCATGCTGAACCCGTCAGTCCAGCCGGGTCCGACACCGCCGCAAGATACCCACTTAAGGCGCGCACCGTCGCGGTCGCATAGAACTCCACATCATCGCACGAGAAAGGAATGTCGTTCTTGCGAAGCGCGTCGATGATCGGGAGATAATACTCGCGATAGCGGACGAGGACAACGCAGGAACTCCAATTGTCAATCGAAAGTTAAAATGTCAGGTCCAATCGAAAGTTAAAATGTCATGTTAGTTCGTTGCCGTTGTAGCCGTTTTTTAATCCGTTTTCCTTGTCGTTGTGTCGTTGTCTTGGCCGTTGCCGTTAAGAATTGATTCAAAGAAATGCCGGTAGTGTAAACGGAGGCCGTTGCCGCTCAAAATTTTTATTTTCGTTTCGTCGGCGGTGGACCCATCGCGTGAATGGGCCTGGAACGTGCGAGGTTGCCCCAGGTGGAGCGTTTCGCGCTCAAGGCTATGGATATGTGACATCAGAGCGCGCTGACCACGCGTGGTGGAAGCCCGACGTGCTGAGGGCCACTGCGAAAGAGTCGCCAGGGATGGTTCTTTGCCGGTGTCGAGCCGACCCCTTTCGTTCTGCGATCGTCATACTGTTTTTCTCGAGATGGCTGCGCTACGAGGTGAGGTTTGTACGGGCGCTTCTCGACGAGCTTGAATTTCAAGTAAGTGCTTTTGGCGCGAATGTGCGTCGTCCCATCCAGACGTATCTCGACTTCGATTTTATCCTTGGGCCTGATGCGGACGGGCTGGTCCTTGGAGAGCTGCAAGAAGCGCTTGTCAAAGCGCACGGTGTAGTCATTGGCGATCGAGCGCGTCGTGCGCCGAGAAAGAATTTGATGGAGGTGGTGATTGGCAAACAGGGGCCTATGAGCATCGATACTGCTGGCCGGAGCAACGGCAAAGCGAGCGTTGTGATCGTCGATGTAGATATCGCGCAGGAAGATATTCCCCGCTGCCATGTTGTCGATGCCCGCCAGACGCAGTTCTTTGACGAGCCGGTCTTGGTGCGTGTCGAAGCTTCGTTCAACGCGTCCCTTCGCTTGAGGGCTGTGGGCAAGGATGACCTCGATGCCGAGTTCCGTCATTGCTCGCGTGAACTGCGTGACGGGATGGCTGTCGCGGAGTTCCTCGTCGATGGTCGCGTCTCGATTGATCGTATAGATCGAATCCTTGTCGACGTAGAAGGCAACGCAACGCCCGTGCTTGAGTAGATAGATTTTCGTGCTGCGCATGAGGTTGAGCGTGTCCTCGACCGTGACGAACTCGGCGTGGAGAATACGCGACGTCGCGTCGTCGATGTAGATGAGCAGGGCGCATTTTGGACACCGTCCCTCGAACCAATCGTGCTCGGAGCCGTCGAGTTGGGTCAGCATCCCCACACATTCTCGGCGCGGCCGCCAGGCACGGTGCTGGGCCTTCCGACGATGCGGTTTCCAGAGTTCGGCCATCATCATCAGTTTGCGCACGGTCGCGTCGCTCAGGACAATGCCGTAGTACTTCTCAAGCTTCTGCTGGGCATAAACGGCGGTGAACCCCTGCCACTGAGGATCGTGGAGCGCGAAGAGAGCCCCGAAAAGAAACTCGGGATCGCATTGATTGTTCGAGCTTTGCCCGCGCAGCCCGTGAAGTATCGCGCCATTGCCGCGGTTGCGCACTGCAACGCACAGCCGAGCGATCTGACGCTCGCCGAGGTCTAAAATCTCACCAGCGGCATGCCACGTCAACCTATTGTCCAACACGTTGCGAATAACACGCAGTCTGTCGATGTCGGTGCCGCTCATATTCAGCCTCGCTTCCATGTCCATGTTTACCTCCCCGGTGGGGAGACCAACATGACATTTCAACT
>CAZGVK010000149.1:0-11561 GCA_964529095.1 uncultured Elusimicrobia bacterium | reverse complement strand
AAATGGCCAAAGCCCAAGGCATCGACATTAGCCGCGTGCTTGGAACCGGTCCCCAGGGCCGCGTTCTCGCCGCAGATCTTGCCAACACGCGGTCTGTCGCCAATCGAGGGGGAAATGCGACAGGCGCTGTCCAATCATTGGCCTCGGCGCTGGGAGTCGATCTCTCCCGACTCGCGGGTACCGGCCCCGGCGGGCGCATTTCTGAAACGGATGTTCGAGCCGCAGCGCCTTCGACAAAAACGGCATGTCAGGCGCTTGCCGCTGAACCGACGACTTCATTTGCATATCCTCCGGTCTCCGTTGCGCGTTATGAGGGCGACACTTCCATCCCCTTTGTGGGCATTCGCCGAAAAATCGCTGAAAAGATGCAGCAGTCGCGACGCACCAGCGCTCATGTGACGCATATGGATGAATGCGACATGACCGCGGTCCTGTCCTTGCGCGAGGCCTTAAAGCCCGCCGCCATCCAAAAAGGCATCAAGCTGAGCTTCCTGCCTTTTATCATTCGGGCGCTCTCTCAAGCGCTCGTTGAGTTTCCTCTGTTCAACTCCTCGCTCGATGAGGCGGCAGGAGAGATCGTCGTTAAGCGGCGCCACAACGTGGGCATAGCCGTTGCAGCGCCGCAAGGCCTCGTCGTGCCCAATATCAAGGACGCGCAGAACAAGAACATTTGGGCGCTGGCGGAGGAAGTTGCCGCCCTCGCAGAAAAGGTTCGCGCTAAAACCATCGAGGTGCCGGCGCTTCAGGATGGGACCATCACCATCACCAACATCGGCCCGATCGGCGGCCTGTTTGCCACACCCATCGTCAACCACCCTGAAGTCGCGATCGTGGGCCTGATGAAGCTCGCGCAACGCCCCGTCGTGCGCGACGGGGCTATTGTCATACGCGGCATGATGAATCTTGCGCTTTCCTTTGACCACCGCGTCATTGACGGCGCCGACGCCGCTAATTTTATGAACACGATGATCAAACATCTCGAAAACCCGCAAACACTTCTCTAAAGAGGCGAACATGGCGATCACAACGGATGTCCTCATCATCGGCGGCGGCCCGGGCGGCTATGTCGCCGCCATCAAGGCCGGCCAGCTTGGCAAAAAAGTTCTTCTCGTCGAACGCGACAAACTCGGGGGTGAATGCCTCAACTACGGCTGCATCCCCTCAAAGGCGCTGATCTCCTCCGCCGGCCATGCCTATAAAGCCCGAAAGTTGGGCGGCGGCGACGCTCAACGCCCAATTGATTGGGGCTCGGTCGTGGAATGGAAGGACCAGATGGTCAGCGGTTTCGTCAAAAATATCGGCATCCTGATTAAAGGCAATAAAAGCGAGCATCTCCAAGGTGCGGCGCGATTTACGACGGCCCACACCGCGGTGATTGAACGCGCCGACCAAACGAGTGAAACGGTCGAGTTCAAGCACGCGATCATCGCCACGGGATCCGAGATCTCCTCTCTCCCGGGCTTTGAGATCGACGGTGAATGTATTTTAGGCTCAAAGCAATCTTTGGATCTCAAAACTCCGCCCGAAAATCTGGTGGTCGTGGGCGGCGGCGTCATCGGCCTGGAGATAGGCACCTTCTTCGCCAAATTGGGGAGCGCTGTAACGGTCGTGGAATTTACCGACTCGCTTCTGCCGGTGATGGAAAAAGATTTGCTCCTTCCGGTTGCGCGCAATCTCTCAAAACTCGGCGTTGCGGTCATGCTTGAGTCGAAAGCGAAATCCTGGAGCAGGAAGGACCAACGCCTGGAACTCGTCATTGAAACTCCCGCAGGCGTAAAAACCCTTATCTGCGACAAGGTCCTGATGGCCGTCGGTCGCACGCCCCGCTCAAAAGGCCTCGGCCTGGAGAATATCGGGGTGGAACTCGACAAGCGCGGGCACGTCCTCGTGGACACGGAAATGCTTTCTTCGCTCAACAATATTTATGCGATCGGCGACGTCGTCGGTCCTCCCTATCTGGCTCATAAAGCCAGCAGAGAAGGCCTCCTCGCCGCGCAATCCCTGGCGGGCTTTCCTCTGGAACCACGCGGGCAGATCCCCTGGGCCGTCTTCACCGATCCCGAGATCTCCTGGGTCGGAATGACCGAAGCCGAGGCCAAGAGAGCGGGCTTTAGCGCCGTCATCGGGAAATTTCCGTTTGCCGCTTCCGGTCGCGCGCTGGCAGTCCGCGAGACGGACGGCTTCTGCAAAGTCGTCGCCGACGCGGCGTCTCACCGCATACTGGGCGTGGGCTTTGTGGGCGTCAATGCCTCGGATCTCATTGGCGAAGCGTGCCTCGCGGTTTCCCTCGGCGCCACCCTCGAGCAAGTCGTTGCGACCATCCATCCTCATCCGACCTTGTCCGAAACTTTTGCGGAAGCGTGCGAGGCCGCGCTCGGCCATCCCCTCCACCTGCTGCGGCCCTCCCGCGCGGCGCCGATTTTTTCCGCGAAATCGGCGCAGCCCTGATATGCTCATCCGCGATCTCGGCCTTAAAGAGTATCGAGAGATATGGGATCTCCAATGTCGGCTTGCGACTGAGCGCCGCGAGGAAAAAATTACGGACACCGTGCTCCTCTGCCAGCACCTGCCGGTCTATACCATCGGGCGCTCAAGCCGGCAATCCGTGCCGGAGGATTTGCCCTTCCCTCTCCATTCCGTCGAGCGCGGCGGCGATCTCACCTGGCACGGACCGGGACAACTCATCGGCTATCCGATACTCTCCCTGCCCGACCTCGGCCTCACGGCGAGATCCTACCTCGGCGCTCTGGAGTCGGTCTTAATAGAAGCGCTGAAACCCTTCGGCATTTATGCGCGCGCGATCAAAGGGTTCACCGGGCTCTGGGTCGGTCGAAAAAAACTGGCCTCGATTGGGATCGCGGTGCGCAGCGGCATCGCCTATCACGGATTTGCGCTGAACATGAACAACTCTCTGACCCCGTTTAAGCTCATCCATCCCTGCAAGCTGGAGAGCGCGGTCATGACCACGATGGCTCATCTGCTCGGCTCAAGCGTCGATGAGCTCGCGGTCACCAAGTCTGTCGGGAACGCTTTCCTCCATTATTTCGGACGCATGCCGCAGCCAAGCACGGAGGCCTCATGACCAAAATCACAGCGTTGCTTTTTTTGTTTTCCAGCTTCATCCGTGCCGAGTTTTCCGTCCCCGGCTTCGAGCTCATCTATTCCTACCCCTCAGAAACCACTCTAAAGGAACCGGACCTGCGGCTTGCCGCAGACGCCTGGCCCGCGATCTTCGACTCAGCGGCTAAGACGATCGATATCGAACAGTTCTATGTGACCCCGGGCGAACCGCTTGAAAAAACATTTCAGGCGCTTGAGCGCGCGGCCAAGCGCGGCGTCACTATCCGCGTCATCTTAGAAAAGAAGTTTGAAAAAAACTCCCTCGACGGCATCGCCCGCCTGAAGTCGATTCCGCGACTCGATTTGCGCATCCTCGACTGGTCGCAGGTCAACGGCGACGGCATCATCCACGCAAAATTTTTCATCGTCGATTCCACCCAGGCCTATGTCGGCAGCCAAAATTTCGACTGGAGATCGCTCCAGCATATCCACGAGCTCGGCCTGAGGATCACGGATGCGGCAGTCGCGGGCTGCATCCAGAAGGTCTTTGACCATGATTGGGGGCATGCGACGCTCCTCGACAACTTAGAGGTGCTGTCACTTCCCGTCGCCGATCGTTCCGCGCGGGCCTATCTTGTGGCCAGCCCGTGGCGGCATAATCCTTCCGGGGTGGGCGATTCCGAATCCGAACTCGTGACTCTCATCGCTTCAGCCCGCACTGAACTGGCCATCCAGCTTCTCGATTACAACCCCACGACCCGAGGCAAACCACAGCGATTTTATGCGCCTCTCGATAATGCCCTGCGCGATGCCGCCGTACGCGGCGTCAAGATCAGGCTCCTCGTCTCCTCTTGGAACACGGACATAAAATCAATCATCCACCTCAAGAGCCTTTCCGTGCTTCCCGGTGTTGAAATAAAAATATTGACGGTGCCGGAGTCTAAACAGGGTGCGATCCCATTTGCGCGCGTCATCCATTCCAAGTACATGGTCGCCGATGAAAAAACATCTTGGATCGGAACGAGCAATTGGGCGGGTGGCTACCTCGACAGTTCCCGCAATCTCGAACTCGTGGTGCATGACGAGGCTCTCGCGGCCCGCGTGGCCAGGATCCATGCTCATCTATGGGGCTCGCCCTACGCAGAGCCGTTGGATCTATCCAAAAAATATCCGACGCCGCGCAGATAAAACAGTGGTCTCCAATACCCGCTTCTGCCAACGTGCGTCGAGCATATCTTCATACAACATGTGCGACAGGACGTGGAAAACAATATGAAATCCCAAAAGCAGCTTCTCGACGACCTTCTTTCTGAAGTGTCTTCCGCGACGATCGTCGTTTTTGACCTCGACGACACCTTGTTCTCGACAAGCGACCGCCATCTGCGGATCATCGCCGAATATGCGGCCACAATCGAACTGACGGATGAGCGTTCCGCCCGCCTGTTGCGGGCGATTAGGCGCGAGTCATTGCGCTACTCAATACTCGACACCGCCCAAAACACTGGCCTCGACGAGACGCTCGCGCGGGATCTCCGCGACTTTTGGTTCGCCCGCTTCTTCACCAATTCCTACCTGCTCGAAGACTCCATCATCCCGGGAGGGCCTGAATATGTGGCCGAGGTCCTCAAGCGCGGGGGGCGCGCCTTTTACCTCACTGGACGAGACGAAAGCATGCGCGCAGCAACGGAAACGTCATTGTTGCGCCGCGGATTTCCTGCGCCCGACGGCACAAGCGTTGCTCTCGTGCTCAAGCCGCGTTTTGACGCGCTCGACCTCGCCTTTAAAAATGAGGCCTTAACCCGGATTGCGGGCATGGGAACAGTCGTCGGATCCTTTGAAAACGAGCCCGCCCACGTCAACTTGTTTATCGAGCGCTTTCGCCAAGGCCGCCACTTCCTGCTCGAGACCAAGCACTCCGGCAAGCCCATCGCGCCGCGCGCCGAAACCCTGCGCATCAAAAACTTCCTCCGCTAGCGGCCGAGCAGGTCCGCGAAAAACTTCTTCTTGTCGGGAATCGTCTGAGAGTAAGCGACCGCGTGCACATGCAGATATACTTTAGATCCGAATATTCCTTACTGCCCCGGCGCAGAGTCCCGCTCGGATTGCGCACGCCGTCGATAGAAGCGGCCAGCGCGCCCGCAATAATCCTACTCAACTCTCCCTAGAGCGCCGGGTTCCAATGGACAAAATACCTCAAGGGTTTTAAGTCTGCGTTTGGCAGAGCCGACTGCGCCTTGCTATCGGGTCTTATGAATCCAAATCGAGAGCTTGTGCGTATTATTTACATGAGAATCCTGAATGCCGTTGTCCTCATGCGAAGTTGAACTTATACTACCTGGGTATTGCTTGCAATGGAGATATACAATGAATATGCGATGGTCGCAATCTAATCTAGCGCTCGTGTTGCTCGTGACCTGCATCGTCAGCGTCAACGCTAATAATAATGAGGATGTAAGGGAGAAAGCAGGACGTCGGTTCGATTTGCTTGTCCCGAAAACATCGGCTGGCGATACTCCCGTTAATGTGCCGATGGATTTAGCATTAAACAAGTCTGTGGGGCTCCCGTTAGATGTGAAAAAGAATCCGGTCGGGACAACGCCCATTCCTTCTCCCTCAAAGCGGGTACAATCTGCAAGGGAAATCTGTGTAGAGGATATGGGCTTCAAAAAAGGATGGAAGCCTATGGCGCTCATTTTTACCAGTGCGGCGATTGGGTGCGGGTTTGGAATTAAACAGGGAGGTGGTATGGCGGGTTGCATCGTTGGTGGTATGACTGGCTTTTTTTTAGGAGGAGGGGTGACAGAGTTTGTGAGAGGTGGCCTGTGTTCTGGGAAGTGAATGTCCACATGAGCGGCACGATTCACAAGCCGTTGTTTCTCGTCGGAGCACCTCAGTCATGCAGATAGATGTCCTCGTCCTTTGCGCTCCGCCACAAACAGCTTAAATGAGTTGACGAGCCTTTCTTCGGTGACATCTTACGTGGGTTGATTCGGCCGAAACCCTGCGCATCAAAAACTTCCTCCGCTAGCGGCCGAGCAGGTCCGCGAAAAACTTCTTCTTGTCGGGGACCGCATGATAGGCGGCGACCTTGTCGAGGGGCGAGACAAGCGTGATGAAGGTGCCCGCGTCGAAATAGACACCGTGCTTTTGCAGCACGCCCAGCACCCGCGCCTGATCTTTTTTAAGCAAGCTCAGCAACGTGGGAAGCTTCTTGAGGGTTTGAGCGCCGTGTTTTCGTTTCACCATTCAAAAGGTCCTTTGGGGAAATTCATCGCCAATTTGATCGCGGTATCAATATCGGTCTTTCCCGCCGTCTTCCGGGCAACAAGCCCTTCTGCTTCCAGCCGCATGGCCCCGGCAAGGCGGCCCCAAATGGTCATTGGCGTCAATTCCGCTCCTTCAGGCAAGATGGCTCTCGCGTCGGGATTCTCGGAAATCTTTTTCCCCGAGTCATAAAGATAAAATCCTTTTCCTGATTTTCGGCCGGTCATCCCCGCGTCCACGAGATGCTTCTGCAGGGCCGGGGGCGTCAAGTGGTCCGGGCGTCCCAGCGCCTCGTAGAGGATGGCCGTAATGGCCAAATTCGTGTCGAGCCCGATCAAGTCCATCAATTCAAAAGGCCCCAGAGGTGCGCCGCCAATGCTCCGGCAGCTTTCATCAATGGCCGAGAAACTCATCCGTGAGGCGACAATGCGTTGAGCCATCACGTAGTAAGGCCGCATGACGCGGTTGACGATAAAGCCGGGGACATCGAGAACCTTGACCGGAATTCTCCGCAAGCCCGTCAATAGAAAATCCCAAGCCGCGCCAAATGCCTCGGGATGCGTTCTGTCGGTGCAGATCATCTCGACGAGCTTCATCGCCACAGGCGGGTTGAAGAAATGAACTCCCAAAGTTCGTTCCGGAGACGACGCCCGCTTCATGATCTCGGCCACCGACAAAGACGAGGTGTTCGTGGCCAGAAGCCCATCGGGGCAGATCCTGGAAAGTTTTTCAAACAGATCCTGCTTCAGCGTCAGAATCTCCGGTGCCGCCTCAATGACGAGATCCGCTCCCGCCAGGTCGTTGATGTCCTCGACGCCTGACACCGCGAAAAAAGCCCGTTCGGCTTGCTGAGGGCTGAGCTTGCCCTTGAGGACCGCCGTATCGAAAGAATTCTTAAGACGCGCCGGAAGTGCTGCCAGCGCCGCCGGCGCCGGGTCGTGGATTTTGACTGAAAATCCCGACTGCGCGCACAGCTGGGCGATGCCGACGCCCATGGTGCCGGCACCCACGACCGCCACGCGCTGGATCATGGTTATTATTGCGCCAACCCTTAGCCGGGGATAAAGGGCTCTTCAGACATTTTGGCGGCGACGGGCGCCCACTCTGGGACCAGCAGGCCGAACTGAGCGGCTTTGTCCTTGATATCGTGCGCGAATGCCCGGCGGACCTCGTCGTTGTCTCGTTTTTTGAGACCGTACTTGCGATAAAGGGCGTTCTTGGGAGAATTCGCCCGTCCAAAAATGTTCATCGTGCGCGGGTACCACTTGTCAAACGCGGTCTGCAGATCCGCGTGCGTCTTCGGATCCGCGGAAAGCGCCTTTGCCCATTGATCGCCGTGCGCCATGTGCATCTCCTCTTCCTTCATAATGCCCTCCATCCCGTCGCACCAGGGCTTGTAGGAGCAATCAAGCGAGTCTTCGAGCTGGTGGCCGGCCCCGCGATCCATGCAGAAGTTGAACATGATGAAGTCATACCAGGTGTCGATCGGGTAGTAAAAGATGTTCACGCGCTTGTCCGCTGCGGCGCGCAAAGTCCCGATGTCGTCGGCATTCACTCGGAGAGAGAAATTATGCGTCGTGTAGTGTTCCTCCACATCGACACCCATTCCCTCAAGCAGCCGGTACATCACGCGCGCGTGGCGCACCTCATCCTTGACGATCTGGGCCACCTGCAAGGTCTCTTTGATATTGGGAGATTTCGCAATCCACGGCACATAGCCAAAAGCGCCCGCGAGCTCGGAGTCGGCCTGCATGGACATGAGGTTTGTGAGGTGCTCGCGGTAGCCCGCGCTCATCTCCGCAAGCTCGGTAATTTTTTGGCCTTTGGCTATTTTTTCGAGGAGCTTCTCTTCACGGACGCGATCGGCTTCGAGGATCATCTTCATTCTCCTTTAAAGTGCGCCGGACGCTTCTCTAAAAAAGCGGCGACGCCTTCGGCGTGATCTTGAGTTTTCCCGAGTATTTCCTGAAGCTGGGCTTCATATTCCATTTGCGCCTCGAGCGAGGCCGCCGCCAGCGAGCGGTTGATCGCGCGCTTGGTGAGAGCCAGCGCTTGAGAGGGCATCGCTGATAAATCGGCCGCGATTTTTAGAGCCTCCGCCAAAACGCAATCGGCGGGCACGACTTTATTAACGAGGCCGCAGGCAAGAGCCTGCTCCGCCGTGATGGGTTTTGCCAGCCACGCGTGCTCCAAAGCCTTTGAGTAGCCGAGAAAGCGGGGGAGAAAGTAGGTCATGCCGGAGTCAGGGACGAGGCCGACGCGAGCAAATGCGTTTAAAAATGTCGCTTTCTCGGAGCAGATTTTAAGATCCGTCGCTAGAATGATGCTGGCGCCGGCGCCCGCGGCCAGGCCGTTGACCGCGCCGATGACGGGCTTCTCCAATTGGCGAATCTGCGCCACCAGCGGATTGAAGCGATCTCGGAGCTCATCGCCGAGTGAAAATGATTCAGCAATCTGCCGCTTCTTGAGATCCTCCAAATCAGCGCCCGCGCAAAACGCGCGACCTACGGCCGTCAGAATGACGGCCTTGACGGCCTTGTCCACGGACGCCTTTTTCAATGCCTCGGAAATAGACCGCATCATGCCGAGCGTCAGGGCATTGAGCGCCTCCGGACGATTCAGAGTGAGAATTAAAACGCCGTCCTTCATCTCAAGAAGAAGTTCCGGCGCGGCGGTTTGGCGGCTCATGCGCCGGTCCAAACGGGCTTGCGTTTCTCCGCAAACGCTTTCATGCCTTCTTTTTGATCTTGAGTATCGAACAAGGAGAAAAACGACCGGCGCTCAAAGGCCAGGCCTTCCGCCAACGGCGCATCAACGGCGTAGCGGACCGATTTTTTTGCGGCTTGCGCCGCCAGCGGAGGCATGGCCGCGATTTGACAGGCCAATTTTTTGGCTTCAGACAAATAGGATTCGACGGGAACAACGCGATTGACCAAACCAAACGCCAACGCCTCGCGCGCGGTCAACCGGCGGCCGGTCAGGTTCATTTCCATCGCAAGAACGCTGCCAATAACTTTGCTCAATCTTTGAGTGCCCCCGGCGCCCGCCATCACGCCCAGCAATATCTCCGGCTGAGCGAAGAGGCTGGTTTCAGAGGCCACGATCAAATCACAGGCCAGCGCCAGCTCGCAGCCGCCGCCGAGGACAAAGCCGGAAACGGCCGCAACGACGGGCTTCTTGAGTAAACCTATTTTATCCCAATGGGAGAGATGCGCAGACAGCGTCTTCTCCGCGTCCCGAGAGTCGGAGATGTTCTTCATCTCGGAGATGTCGGCGCCCGCGGCAAACGCCCGCGGCAGGCCTGCGAGCACCATGGCGCCAATGGCCGGGTCAAGATCAAAGCCATGGAGCGCCGACGCTACGGCGTCCATCATCGACAATGACAAGGCGTTCAGCGTCTGCGGCCTATTGAGCGTGACGATACCGATAGCGCCCGCAGTCTCCACAAGCACGTCTTGCGCCAACGATTGCGTCATCTCAGTTCAAGTCCACCCAGACTGATTTCAGCGCCGTGTAGTTTTCAAGCGCGTACTGCCCCTTCTCTCGACCGTAGCCGCTTTGCTTGACGCCGCCCCACGGTGCGGCCGCGTCGACGAAATGGTAGCAGTTGATCCAAACAGTGCCCGCCTTGAGCTTGGCCGCGGCTTGGTGCGCCTTCTTTATATCTTTGGTCCACACGGCGGCCACTAAGCCGTAGTCTGTCGAATTAGCGCGTACCATCGCCTCGTCGAGAGAATCGAAAGGCATGACCGAAACAACCGGTCCAAAAATTTCTTCGCGGGCAATTTTCATCTCGTCTCGAACGTCGCCAAAGACCGTCGGCTGTACGAAATAACCCGGTCCCGCGGCGGCCCCGCCGCCGGCAAGCAGTCGCGCACCTTCTTTCTTGCCTGACTCGATAAAAGAAAGAACGCGATCGCGCTGTTCGGCGGAGACGAGCGGGCCCATGTGCGTTTTAGGATCCAGCGGGTTGCCTTGTTTGACCGTCTTCGCGCGCTCCGCAAGAGCCCCCAGCATTTTTTCATAGGCGGGCCTTTCAATAAATACGCGCGAGCCCGCCGAGCAACACTGGCCCTGATTATAAAAAATTCCCATAAAGATGCCCTTGGCGGCGGACTCCAAGTCGGCGTCGGCGAATACGATATTGGGGGATTTCCCGCCCAGCTCCATGGAAATGCGCTTCATGTTGCCGGCCGAAGCCTTGACCACCTCGCGGCCCACCTCGGTGGAGCCTGTAAAAGCGACCTTGTCGATCTGCCCGTGCCGGGCGATCGCCGCACCCGCAGTCGGGCCAAAACCTGGGATGACGTTGACAACTCCGGCGGGCACGCCCGCTTCTAATAGCAACTCCCCGAAAAACAGCGCCGACAACGGCGTCTGTTCGGCGGGCTTCAGAATGACGGCGTTGCCGCAGGCCAGAGCCGCCGCCAAGCGCTCGACAGCCATCAACAAAGGAAAGTTCCAGGGGATGATCGCGCCCACCACGCCGACGGGCTCGCGCACCGTGTAATGAAGAAATTGGGCCCCGGGAAAATACGGCACGGACACCGGCGTCGTCTCCCCGTGAATTTTGGTGGGCCAGCCGCCGAAGTAGCGCAAGAGAGCGATCGCCAGAGGCAAATCGCCGTTTTTCGCCTCGCGGATGGGTTTCCCGTTGTCGAGGGTTTCAAGCTGGGCAAAAGCCTCGGCGCGGGCTTCGAGAAGGTCCGCCGCTTTATGGAGAACTTTTTCGCGCTCAGCCGGAGACATTTTCGACCAGGGGCCGGCGAGGGCCTTGCGTCCGGCAACAACGGCGCGGTCGACATCGGCGGAATCAGCCTCGGCGACAACGCCCAGAGTTTCCCCCGAAGCCGGGTTCAATGTCGCAAAAGTCTTCCCTGAGACCGCCTCCATCCGTCGCCCATCAATCAATAACAGGTGAACCTTGCGCGCCAGGAACTCCTTCACCAGCGGGTGAACATCAGGCAACAGAGCGGTGGTCATGGTTCAATCTCCATTGAGAATTTTGGCGCACGCATGAAACTCAACGGAAATAATTGTATCTTATAGAAAGTATTTAAAAAATAAAATTATGCGCAGGGCTTTCCGCGCCTGAAGTTCCCAACGAGAAGCCCTTCTCGTTTTTCGGCGGTTGCCGTCAAAGATTTCGCTGTACTTCCGTTCACCTGCTTTGTTACCCTCATCCGTGATCATGGCATCCATGAGCGGCGGGCCGCGTGATATGTGTAAGATCACGC
>CAZGVK010000148.1:0-16843 GCA_964529095.1 uncultured Elusimicrobia bacterium | reverse complement strand
CGGTCGCGCGACGGCGCGCGCGGGCTCTTGAGGCTCTGCGTTCGGTGTCTCTGCTGGAATACGCGGAGCGTCGGCCCGACCTGCTCTCCGGCGGCCAGCAGCAGCGCGTGGCCGTGGCGCGCGCGATCATCACGCGCCCCTCTCTTGTCCTGGCTGATGAGCCGACGGCCAACCTCGACTCGAAGACGGGGGGACAGCTTCTGGATCTTATGGAAGACCTCAACAAAGGCCACGGCATCACCTTTCTCTTCTCCAGCCATGACAAGGCCGTGCTCGCGCGCGCCCGGCGCGTCATCGGCCTCCAGGACGGCGAACTGCAGGCCGATGAAGTCCGCTAGTTTTCTTCTTCTCCTGCTGACAACGCCCGCCCTCGCCAACGTCAAGGCAGGCGGCTACCTGAAAGATTTCTGGCAATACTCGCGCTCAGCGCTTGATGGCCGCCCCTACAGCCTCAATACCGCCCGCGCGCGGCTCTCCCTCGACGCCGACAAAGCGCCGTTCAAGGCGCATGCCGACTACGACCAGCAGATCGCCGCAGGCTCTTTTTTCCGCACGCGGGAATTTTCATTGTTTGGATACGCGCCTCCGGAACCCTGGCTCAATATGAATCAAACCCTCTCCACCGGCACGACCAACGGCTGGGGCCACGGCGCCTACCGCGCCTGGCTCGGCGTCGAGGATGATCGCTCCAGCATCCGCGTCGGCCGCCAGCGGATCGCCTGGGGAACCGGCAAACTCTGGAATCCGACCGACGTCCTTAATCCCTATGATCCGACAAGCATTGAGCGCGATGAGCGCCGCGGCGTTGACGCGCTGTACGCGCGGACGAGCCTCGGAGCGCTCTCTCAGGTGGAACTCGCCTGGGCGCCGAGGGACAACTGGGCGGACCACTCCTTGCTCGCGCGCGCTCACGCCAACTGGAAAGGCTGGGACGCCTCCTTGCTGGGCGGGAAAATTCCCGGATCGACCTCCTCCATCATCGTAGGCGCAGATTTTGCCGGGGCGCTTTTAGAAGGTGCGGCCCACGGCGAGTTGGCTTGGTTTAATCCGATCAACCGCGCGCCCTACTGGAAGTTCGGGCTGGGCTACGACTATAATTTCTCCGGGACGCAATGGACCTGGCTCAAGGATGCGGCTGTCGTCTTGGAATTTTATCGCGCGGGGAACGGAACAACGGACCCCCGGCGCTACGACTTTGCGGCCCTGCGCGCGGGCCGCGAACCGGGTGTCGCCCAAAACTACGCCGGAGCGAGCTTCTCCCAAGACCTGCACCCCCTCATGAAGTTTGAGTGCGCCTTCCTCGTGAATGCCGACGATGGCTCGACCTTCACCTACCCGAGCCTCTCCTGGAACGCCCTCTCCAACCTATGGCTCACCGTCGCCTGGCAACGCTTCAGCGGCGGCGAAATCTCCGAGTTCGGACGCCAACCCAACCAAATCATTCTGAGCGCGCAATACTGGTTCTAATGAACAGACCTCCAGGCAAACCGCCGATTTTTTTTAATTTTTAAAAAATCTTTTGCGGGTTCAGGCCGCTTCCTGGCTGCTTGGCAGCCGCTGCTTGTCCAGGGCGCGAGGCTGCACCCGGTTTAAATAATCCGCTTTAGGCCGGCTGTTTGCTCAGAGGTCTCATGAATGCCTACGGCTCGACCCATGATAAGTGGGAAAAACCCACATTGACAAAAATGGTTTTTATCGCTATGCTGAGGTCATGACACCGACCCAGATTCTCAAGTCCGCGGACTTCATCGAGGTGGCGGAAGTTAGGCCTGACGACAAGAAGCGGCTTCTCCTCAGGAAGGTGAAAAAGGCGGGGAAGATGTACCGCATCTTCGAGAACCCGCTCGGCCAGATCATCCTCGACCCCATCGTGACCATCCCCCAGTCGGAAGCGTGGCTCTATCAGAACAAGAAGGCGATTGGATCCGTCCGAACGGGCCTCAAAGAGGCGGGTGAAGGCAAGCGGCGCAAGCGGCGTAGCTACGCCGGCGAGCCCTTGGAGTAGACTTGCGTTTTTCGCTGTTCTACACCCCGACTGCGGACGCGCAGCTTGACGCGTTGGAGCAGGATAAGGGCTCAGCCAAGCGGTGCAGGGCCGTCAAGAAAACCCTCGGCTTCATGGAGACCAACCTCAAGCACCCTGGGCTCAACACGCACAAGTACGATTCGCTCATCGGCGCATGCGGCGAAGATGTCTTCGAGGCCTACGCCGAGAATAACACCCCCGCGGCCTACCGGATCTTTTGGCACTATGGTCCTAAGAAGGGCCAGATCACGATCGTGGCGATCACCGATCATCCCTGATCGACTGCTTTTAACTGTTAGGGGCTCGCGATGAAATAAGTGGAGGCGAGGCCTACGGCTCGACCCACTTCCCGTGCTTCTTAATCAAATCGACAAGCGCATCGTCGGACTTCGCAAACGGGATGCCCTTCTCAACGCATTCCTTGCCGACATAAAGATTGATCGCATCGGGAGCGCCGCCGACATAGCCGAAGTCGGCATCGGCCATCTCTCCGGGACCATTGACGATGCACCCCATGATCGCGATTTTAACGCCCTTGAGGTGGCCGGTGCGGGCCTTGATGCGCTCGGTCGTCGTCTGTAGATCAAAAAGCGTGCGCCCGCAGGACGGGCAGGAAACGAACTCGGTCTTGGTGATGCGCACGCCCGCGCCCTGGAGGATGTTGTAAAGCAGCGAGACCCCGCGTTCAAGCGGCAGGTCCGCGTCGATCAACACCGCGTCGCCGATGCCGTCGCACAGCAAGCCTCCAATCAAGGTTGCGGCGCGGAGAACCTGTTCGTCAGGCGTGGCCTCGCGCGGAGCGCGGATTAAGATGGGCGCAGTGCCGCCATTTGCCGCCAGCGCGCGATACTCGCGGATCAACTTGCCCGCATCAGCACCGCGCAAAGAGGTCATGGCCGGCACGGCTTTGTAAAGCGACGCGGCCTCGCATTGGCGCGCGGTCGCGGCGTCCTCAGCTTCGACAAGGTTGACTTTGCCTGTGTCCTTGAGCGCATTCAGATAGCTCACATAGCGGCGCTCGGCGCTGCTGCCCTCAACCCAGCAAATCATGTCGGCGATCTTGCTTGCGTCGAGCGCCAGCGCCAGAGGACCTTCGACGCGCGCCAAGAAAGCCAGGCGCGAGGTCGCAGCCGCAAGCGCGTCGCGCACCCGGCGCAGGCGCTCAAGAGCCGCCTGATCTCTCACGGTGAACTCCAGAATCTCGAGGTCGGCGCCGGACGCTCGAGCGAGCAAGGCTTCATGCAATGCGAGAATATCATCGGCTGAAATCAGCGTTCCGATCCTGGTCACCGTGCGCACAAGATCGAGGCCGCCGGTCACGAAGGGCCCGATGGGGAAGTAGTCGGTCTTGCGGCGCTTATAGCTGTAGAAGTCCGCGCAATGGTAGACCGCTTTCTTGCTCTCCGCGCGCGCGGGTTCAGGCGCGCGCGCATGGAAGGGTTTTGCCAAAATCTGGCAGACGGGGATCTCCCGCTCGGGGTCCTCCGTCAGCGAGACGCGGATCGTGTCGCCGATGCCGTCCTCGAGCAAAGAGCCGATTCCGATAGCGCTCTTGATTCTGCCGTCCTCGCCATCGCCGGCCTCGGTGACGCCCAAGTGCAATGGATAGTTCATGCCGGAATCATCGAGGCGCTGGGTCAGCAGGCGGTATGCCGCGATCATGACCTTGGGGTTCGATGACTTCATCGAAAAAATAAGATCGTAATAGCCATTCTTTTCGGCGATACGCGCAAACTCAAGCGCGCTCTCGACCATGCCCAAAGCGCTGTCGCCATAACGGTTCATGATGCGGTCGGAGAGTGAGCCGTGGTTCGTGCCGATACGGCAGGCGCGCTTGAGGCGTTTGAGCTTGAGCACCAGGGGAGTAAAGCGCTCCTCGATACGGACGATCTCAGAGGCATACTGCGCGTCGGTGTATTCCTTCACCGCGAAGCGTTTGCTGTCGACGAAGTTGCCGGGATTGATGCGGATCTTCTCGCAGAAGTCCGCGGCGGCATCAGCGGCATTGGGGCTGAAATGGATGTCGGCGGCGATCGGCTGATTGAAACCCGCCCTGACCAGAAGCTCCTTGATCCGGCCGATGGCCTGCGCGTCGGCGACCGTGGGTGCCGTGATGCGCACGATCTCACAGCCCGCCGTGATCATCTTGACCGACTGCAGAAACGTCGCCTGGACATCAAGCGTGTCGGTCGTCGTCATGGACTGGACCCGGATCGGGTTGTCTCCGCCCACGCCGACAGCGCCGACCATCACCGTGCGCGTGCGTCTGCGGCGATAGGAATAGATATCGGGAACGTATTTTTTCAGGAGAGAAGGCGTTGGAGAGGGCGTTTTGAGCACGGGAAATAAAATTATATCATTTCAACGTGGCCCAGCCTCCGGAAACTTTCGGCATCAGGCATATTGCGTTGGTGACCGGAGATTTGCCCAAGGCCGAGGCCTTTTACTGCTCTCTCCTGGGCTATCAGATCGAGTGGCGCCCCGACGCCGACAATCTCTATTTGACCATGCGGGGCCAGGACAATCTGGCCCTGCATAAAGGCGACGCCGGCGCAGAAACGCGCCTTGGCCATTTTGGCATCATCCTCAAAAAGGCTGAGGACGTGGACGCCTGGCACGAGCACATGAAGGCCTTCGCGGTCAAAGATCCCCAAACTCACCGTGATGGAGCGCGCTCTTTTTACGCGAAAGATCCCGATGGGAATAATATCCAGTTCATCTATCATCCGCCAATAGCGGATAAAACCTGTTATAGTGGGCCTATGCAAATCGCCACCGCGACCCAGCGCTTTCTCGCCTCTCTGACTGACGGCCTCATCGTCGGCGTGCCCTATCTCACCAGCGTGCTTGAGTTTATCCCCAATCCGTTCCGTTTTGCAGGCGGTGCCTTCTTGGTCGTCCTTCTCCTCGTCCAATTAGTCCTCCTGAGCCGGCATGGGCAAACAATCGGGAAAAGACTTTTGGGCATACGCATCGTCGACAAGGACAGCGCGGAGAACGGCGGCTTCCTCGTCAATGTCGTCAAGCGTGGTTTTCTCAACGGCCTGCTCTGCCTCATTCCCGGCTACTTCCTGGTGGATAGCCTCTTTATCTTCCGCAAAAATCGGCGTTGCCTCCACGACCTGATCGCCCGCACCATCGTCGTTCAAATTCCCTCCGGCGTGGTAGAATGAGAGGGTGGACGTCGCCAAAGTCGGCCTAGTCGTTCAACTAACGGATATTCGCCGCAGTCTTGCCGTGCTTGAGTCCGTGGTTTTGGAACCTGCCCTGATTCGAGAGCTCAGCGAAGACGAGCGCATCCGCCTCATGAAAGCGGCCGGCCGCCTCGCCCGGCCCACCCGGCTTCAGCGCTCCCGCATCTCTCGGCTTGAGCGCCAAGAAGCCAAACTGGCCGCCGCGTTGGCCGACCGCGCCGCGCGTGCCGCCTCCGGCATCCGCGCCGCCCGCTTGGCCCCCGTATTCACAGCGCCCCTGCCCTCTTTGCCTACGCCTGAAACATCTCTCCGGCATCTCTCGCAGCCTCAAGGCTGTTATTGCTGCAAGCAGGACTTCACGCGCCTGCACCATTTCTATGACAACATGTGCCCGGACTGCGCCGAATTCAATTACGCGAAACGCTTTCAAACCGCCGACTTGAATGGCCGCACCGCCTACATCACCGGCGCGCGCCTCAAGATCGGCTATCAGGCGGCGCTCAAGATGCTTCGCGCGGGCGCTCGCGTCATCGTCTCAACCCGCTTCCCGCACGACGGTGCAAAACGCTTCGCCGCCGAGCCCGATTTTAAAAACTGGGGAGACCGCGTCAAAGTCTACGGCCTCGATCTGCGCCATTCGCCAAGCGTGGAGATCTTTTGCCGTTACCTGAGCCAAACCGAGGACCGCCTCGACGCCCTCTTTAACAACGCCGCGCAGACCGTGCGGCGGCCGACCGCATTTTATGAGCATCTCCTGCCCTACGAAGCTCTGCCGTGGTCGGGGCTCTCCGCGCTGGAAAAAAATGTTCTCTCCGGGCATTACGAGGTCACCGCCGCTCTCGGTCAAACGGAAAACGGCAAGTCCCTCATTTCGCTTGACCACGGACCCGTTGGGCACGGGTTGATGAATTCCGCCCGGCTCTCACAGGTGCGGATGGTCTACGATGATGCGCTCACGGGCAAAGATCTCTTTCCCGCCGGACGCCTCGACGCTGACCTCCAGCAGGTGGACCTGCGCACGATGAACACCTGGCGCATGACTTTAACCGAGGTGCCCACGCCCGAACTGCTTGAGGTGATCTTGATCAACTCGGTGGCGCCTTTTATACTGGCCGCCAAGCTCAAGCCCCTGATGCTGCGCCGCGCCGCCGGCGACAAGCACATCGTGAATGTGACCGCGATGGAGGGAATCTTCTCCCGCGGCACAAAGACCGACAAGCATCCTCACACCAATATGGCGAAGGCAGCGCTCAACATGATGACCTTGACCTCGGCCCGCGACTACATCAATGACGGCATCTGGATGAACGCCGTCGACACCGGCTGGGTCACCGACGAGGATCCGGTCGCGCACTCGTTGCGAAAGCAGGCCGTGCACGACTTCCAGCCGCCTCTTGACGTTGTCGACGGCGCCGCGCGCATCCTTGATCCCTGGTTCGTCGGCCTCAACACCGGAGCGCACGTCTCCGGAAAATTCCTCAAGGACTATAAGCAGGCGAATTGGTAAGGGATCGAGCAACGCAGCGGGGCGCTTCTCTGGAATTCCGGCTTTGGCCTCCTGGCCCCGGCGAAGAGGAAGCGGCTCTCTCGGTCCCTCTCGGAATATAAGGGTGGGCGCAAAAATAACTATGTGTTTTTGGATGCCGATGCTTCACTCTAACTGCGTTGCTCAATCCCTTTCTTTAAGATTTTGGAAGGGACACTTCCTCGCCTTATGGCTCGGTCGTCGGTCACACCCTATCGGTATGCTCCCTTCTCGCGCCTTGTTAGAGTATCGCCTCGACACCCAAAATTCACAAAGTTATTTTTGCGCCAACCCTTAACGCGCGGGATATGAGTCAACTTGCCATAATCTCCGAACCCTTGCGCCTTCAGCTGGAGCGCTTTCTCACCCATTTACGAGGGACGCGCAACTATTCTTCTCACACCTTGCGCGCCTACGGCAAGGACCTCGCTGATTTTGTCGCAAAATATCCAGAGCTTAAACCTGAAGGCATCGAGCGCGTGCATGTGCGCGCGTTTCTCGCCGACCTTCAGAAGGAAAAGATTTTGGCACGAGCGACGATACGACGACGCATGGCGGCCCTGCGTTCCTTCGTAAAATTCCTCCGCGCCGGCGGCCTCCTCAAGGGCAATCCAATCTTCGGCGTGCCCTTGCCCAAGAGCGGTCGTCCATTGCCGAAATTCCTGACGGAAAGCGAGATGCTGGAGCTGCTCGCGATTCCGCTCGGGCCCAACGGCAAGCATCAACTGCGAGACCGTGCCGTCATTGAGTTGATCTATTCCTCGGGCCTGCGCCGCGCTGAGGTTGTGTCGCTCAACTGCGGCGACATCGACTCGCTTGCCGGGACCGTGCGCGTCTTCGGCAAGGGATCTAAAGAGCGTCTTGTTCCTGTCGGAGAAGCCGCGCTGCGGTGCCTGCGGAACTATCTACAGCTTCGCGCGCGGAACAACAATACAGATCCGGTGTTCATCGGCCCGTCGGGCAAGCGGTTGTCGGATGCCGGTCTGGTCTTTATTCTGAACCGCTGGGTCAAGGCGAGCACGCTCAAGAAAAAGATCACGCCGCATGTTCTGCGCCACAGTTTCGCCACGCATCTGATGAACCGCGGTTGCGATATCCGTTTGGTGCAGGAGATGCTGGGCCATGCCAGCCTTCAGACCACTCAGATTTACACGCACGTCTCTCTCGATCGTATGAAGGCGGTCTATCAATCTTCTCACCCGAGAAGCGTTCAATGAAGGAAAAGATCGAGCTTTTGATGGAGGAGACCGGGTGCGACCGCGGCGAGGCGGAGCTTGCCTTGGAAATGTGCGGCTATGATGTCGAGGAGGCCGTTCGCCAAATTCCACGCCTGCTCAATGACATCTGCGCCCTGAAGGGAAAATTCGTGCGCCTGAGCGAGAATCAGCATATATTGTTTCTCATCGTGCTGAACCTGAAAAGCCGGAAAGTCCTGCGCGCGCGCGCGGTGATGTCCTACGACCCCGCAGTCTGCTCTATTGAACTCGACGAAGATTGGTTCGCCTTCGAGAAGCACCTCTATGGCTGTCGGCTATGGGACGGAAGCCTGCCCACAGAGAGCCTGGAAGTTGAGCAACGACTCGCCGCTCATTTCCGCGCTGCGGAACCGGCGATCTTCGATCGCCTGCGCGCCGCTAATCCGGAAGAGGTCAGCGCTGAGATTGCCATACCCTTGCGCGCTCATTTCCACGACCAAAGTTTAGCCCTACGCCTGAAAAAAGATATCCTCGACCTAGGTCAGTTCCAATCCTTGCGCAAGGCGCCGACGCCGACAGCCTTGCGCGGCAAGCCCGCATCGGGCGCGCCCCCGGCGGAGGATTTGCTTGTTTTAAAGAGCACCCTCGAGGAAGATCCGGAGGGATTGCCCGCTGGCCAGCTGCGCGCTGGAGATATGGTCCTTGCCCGAATCGTCGATGGGCGCGATATTGCGCTGTATCTCGCGCGTTTGTTCGGCGGCTTAACGGTTTCAGGACCGGTGCCTATCGAGGCGCCGGTTGAGGCGATCGAATCAAGTCCGGCGGGCACCTTGGTGCGGGTGCGCTTTGCTGTGGGAGTCGCAGGCGACGCGGTTGTGACCGGCGAGAAGCTGCTCAAGGCCGTGCGTGGCGCAGCGCCCGTCTCCGGCGATGGTTCCTGGTGGCGGAGATTTTTCAAAGATTAAAGCGTCAACTGTTATGGGGTGAAAGCATGCCGGCTTTAGTGATCGTGGGCGCTCAATGGGGCGATGAAGGAAAAGGCAAGATCGTCCATTTCCTGAGCAAGGACGCGGACTGGGTCGCGCGCTATCAGGGCGGCAACAATGCGGGCCATACGGTGGTATTCGGAGGGCAGAAGTATGCGCTGCATTTGGTCCCTTCAGGCATACTTGCCAAGGGCTGCAAGAGCGTCCTCGGCAACGGGGTCGTCATCGACCCGAACGCCTTAGTCAAAGAGGTCGAGGAGCTCGAAGGACGCGGCATTCAAGTGCGCGGCCGTCTCTTCATTAGCCTTGCCGCCCACATTATTCTTCCGCACCATATCGACATCGACACTTTGCGCGAGGCGGGGGGGCGCCAGATCGGCACCACAAAGCGCGGCATCGGCCCGTGCTATGAGGATAAAATTGCCCGCATCGGCATTCGCATCGCCGACTACCTGGAGCCCGCGTCCTTCCGCAAGCTTCTGCGCCGAAATCTTAAGTTCCGCGCGGCCGAGCTTTCCGCAGTCAGGGATCTAAGAGCGATCGAGAAGGAAGTGTTCCAGGGCTATGGCCGCCTGCGCCGATTTTTGGCCCCGTTCGCGGTCGATTGTTCGAAGTTGCTCAATGACGCTCAACGGAAGAAAAAAAAGATTCTTCTGGAGAGCGCCCAGGGCTCGATGCTCGATCTTGACCACGGGACGTACCCATTTGTCACCTCCTCAAATCCTGTTGCGGGCGGCGCGTGTTCCGGCGTCGGCATCGGCCCGATGGCAATTACGGCCGTCATGGGTGTTGCCAAGGCCTACACGACCCGGGTAGGCCTTGGCCCCTTCCCGACCGAGGTCAAAACTGATATCAGCCGCCACATCCGCGAGGTCGGCAAGGAGTACGGAACGACGACCGGCCGCGCGCGGCGCATCGGCTGGCTTGACATCCCTCAACTCAGGGCCGCCATCCGCATGAACGGCATGACAGCGCTGACTCTGACCAAGCTCGACACTCTTTCCGGCGTGCACCCGATCAAGGTCTGCGTCGGCTACAAGCTCGGCCATAAGCGCATCGAAGACTTTCCCCTTTCGCGGCGCGACCAGTGCAACATAAAACCCATCTACAAAAGCTGTCCGGGCTTCTCCGGCGACCTGAGCAAAGCCCGTCAATTCGCCGACCTTCCGCGCGGCGCGCGCGATTATGTTCTCGCCATCGAGGACATGCTCGGCGTCCCGATTGCGATTGTCTCCGTCGGCCAAAGCCGCGAGCAAACCATCGTGCGCGATGCGCGCCGACTGTGGGGCGAAGGAAGCGCCACTTTCCTGTCCTGAAGCATTTATTTGGTACGATCGCGGCAGTGGAATTCCGCCTTGGAGTCGTTCAAAATTCACCCAAGTTCCTCAAAGCGCCGCAGAACCTCAAGGCATGTTTTGAGTTGATGGATAATCAGGATGCCGACCTCTGGGTTCTTCCTGAATTCTTCGCCTCCGGCTACAACTTTAAGACACGCAAGGAAGCGCGCCAGTGCGCTGAGACGGCGGATGGTCCGCTGGTCGCCTTATTGCGCGCCTATGCCGCGCGCCATCACTGCGCGATCGTCGCGGGCTTTCCCGAGCGCGTCGGTGACAAGCTCTATAACTCCGCCGTGCTGGCCCAAGGGGGCAAACACCGCGTCTACCGTAAAACTCACCTTTTCGGAGGAGAAAAGAAGTTCTTTAAGCCCGGCAATACCGGCTTCTGGACGGAAAACATCAAAGACGTATTGGTCGGCGTGATGATCTGCTTCGACTGGTTCTTCCCCGAATCCGCCAGGACCTTAGCGTTGCAAGGGGCGCAAATCATCGCCCACCCCGCTAACCTCGTTCTTCCTTGGGGGCCGGAGGGCATGAAGATACGATCGCTTGAGAACCGTGTCTTTTCCGCGACGGCCAATCGGGTCGGCGCGGAGCGGGGCTTGCGCTATATCGGCCAGTCCCAGATTGTTTCGCCCAACGGCACCTTGCTCGTTCGCCTGGGACCCGAGCAACCGGCCGTCGCCGTCGTCACGGTGGACGCATGGACGGCCAAGGACAAGAAAGTGCATGTTGCCTGCGACTTGTTCGCAGATCGTCGTCCTCGGCATTACCATGGCGACCGCTAATAACCCAGCCGGCCCTCAATCAAAGCCCGTGCGTGACTCCATTACCGATGTCGCCGACCTCATGTTTCCTCCGGATGCGAATATGCATGGCACCGTATTCGGCGGCAGGGTCCTCCAGATGGTGGACAAAGCCGCCTCGGTGTGCGCTATGCGCCATGCCGGGAAACCGGTCGTGACCGTCGCCATGGAGCGCGTCGAGTTCTTGGTCCCGATTCATGTGGGCGCCTTCCTGATCGCCAACGCACGTGTCAATCATGTCGGAATGACCTCGATGGAGATAGGCGTCGAGGTTTATTCCGAGGACATGCCCGTCGGCCCCTCTCCAACGGAAAGCGGAAGGGGCAATTCCTCTCTTGGTGGATCGGCCGGTCGACGTGTTCACGCCAACTCCTGCCTTGTCACGATGGTCGCAGTTGATGCGGAGGGGCGTCCATCTCCCGTTCCTGGCCTTATTTTAGAGACCCCTGAAGACAAGGAACGCTGGGCAGCAGCTGAAAAGCGCCGTCTACAAAGATTGAGCCGTTAAGAAGTTTAACGCTTCCTTAGGGCGGATGTAGGCCGCCGCGTCCCGAAAGTCTCGCCGTTGGGCGACTTCCAGTACACCTCAAGCTTGAGTTGAGCCTGGTTGTAAACGCTGACGCCGGCAGGCGTCAATCGACCATCGCCGGCGAAGAGACGCTTGCCGGATAAGTCCGTAAACTTGAGAGCCCACTTGGCGCCGGCGCCCTTGGACTCGAAATATTCGATGGCGTCCTGGGTGAGGTGAAAGATGTACTTGTCGTAGCCCTCCTTCGTGAGCAGGCGGCGGATCGGATCCCTGCCTCGACGAGCGGCCGTCCAAAGACGCGCACCACCGAATTTATTTTTCAGATAAGCCAGGGCCTCGACCTCCGCCAGACGCATATCCTCCAAGAGCCGCGCATCCTCCGGCGCCCAGACTGTCTGATCCGGGGGCAGAATACGGCGCTCCCACATCTCTATGCGCATTGCCGCATGGTCCTCCGCCGCGATGGCCGGCGCTACCGGTGCCGGAGCGTGTCCGCCGAGATCTTCCGTGGAGGCGGAAACAGCCAGCAACAGGAGCGCTAGTTTCACTTGGCCGAGAGAATGCGGGGCAGGACCACGCCCACCTGGTCCATATACTTGCCCTTGCGGTCGGAGTAGGAGATATCGCAGAGCTGATCGCCCCCGAAGAACAGCAGTTGGGCGATGCCCTCATTGGAGTAAATTTTAGCGGGAAGCGGCGTGGTGTTGGAGATTTCGATGGTCAGATAGCCTTCCCAGCCCGGCTCGAGCGGGGTAACATTGACGATGATGCCGCAACGCGCGTAGGTGGATTTTCCCAAGCAGACGGCGAGCACCTCTCGGGGAATCTTAAACTTCTCAACGGAACGGGCCAGCGCGAATGAATTAGGCGGCACGACGCACTCAGGAGACTTGATGTCAACGAACGCCTTATCGTCAAATTTTTTTGGATCGACGATCGTGCCGTGGACATTGGTGAAGACCTTGTATTCATCGGCGACACGGATATCGTAGCCGTACGAAGAAAGCCCGTATGATATCTTGCCTTTGCCGTCCTGACGCTCGATGAACGGGTCGATCATCTTGTTGTTGACGCTTTTCTCGCGTATCCACTTGTCGGACTTGATCATAGGCGCACCTCCTCGGTCCCTTTCCTTGGGATTTTGGAAGGGACACTTCTGACCGCGCCATAGGCGCGGAAATGCCGCTTCCAAAATCCGTTGGTAAAGCGGCCTCGCCTTATGGCTCGGTCGATGAAAGCGATTATAGCTATTCCTTCGCCGCCACGGCGTCGTACGCGTTTTGGTACTCGTCCAGCATGCGCCGCAGGGTGAACTTCTCTTTGATCACAGCGTGCGCGGACGCGCCGAGTGCGGCGCGGCGCGCGGGATCTTCGGCGAGATCCCGTAGAGCCTTGGCTAAGGCGGCCGGATCGGATGGGGCGACGAGCACGCCGGTTTTCCCGTTTTCGACGACCTCGGGCACGCCGTCAACGGCGGAGGCGACGACAGGCAGGCCCAGGGCCATGGTCTCGAGCAATACATTAGGCAATCCCTCCCAAAGGGAGGCAAGACAGAAGATGTCGAACACGGACAGCCAACTGAGGATGTCAAGGCGTTCACCGCAGAGGCGCACATGCCGAGAGAGTTCCCACTTGCGGATCAGCGCCTCCAGGCGCGCGCGTTCACGGCCTTCACCGAAAATCACGCAACGCAGGTTGGTTTCTTTGAGATGCCGCATGGCCTCGATAAGAATGGAAAAACCTTTCTGCTTGTCGAGGCGGCCGACAGAACCGATGAGCAGTTCTCCTGAATTCAGACCCAGATCCATGCGGCGCTTATTCCTGTCCGCCGTTGCGCTGGGCGGGACGATGCCATTGTAGATCCTGCGGATCTTATTCGGAGCGTAGCCAAGGCGTTGTAAGAGGAAATTCTTGCTTGATTCGCACTCGGCGATGAGAAGATCATCTCTACTTTTGAGCGCGCGGTCGATGAGCAAGGTCCAGAGCGATCGGGTGCGGTAGTGGACGCGCGGAGAGCTGACGAGCTTGAAATCGAAGGGGACCTTTCTCTTGGCTAGGCGGCACAATTGGATGGCTTGATACATGACGGCGTGCACGATATCAGGGCGCGCGCGGATGATGATCTCGGCGAGCCGTGCGACATCAGCGGGGCGCGGCATGCCTGTGAGGTCGAGAGATTGCACGGGTACGCCTTGTTGCCTCAGTTTTTGACCATACAATCCTTCGGGTTTAACGCTGACCACGCCGACGACCTGGTGGCGTTTCTGGTCTAGGAGCGTCGCCAAGGTATACAGCGTCTTCTCCGCGCCGCCGACCGTCGTCGCTGTGCTGACATAGAGAATGCGCGGCAAGCTATTTAAAGAAGAGGCGCACCGTCTCGACGACGCGCCCGGCGTCTACGGGGGCAAGCTCCGCGTACATGGGCAAAGACAGCACCGTGTTCGAGGCGGCTTCTGAGACCGGCAACGTCCCGGCTTTTATATTGAGCGTCGCGTAGGCGGGCTGGAGGTGTAGAGGGGTTGGATAGTAGACGCCCGTGCCGATGCCGTGCTTATTAAGGTGCGCGGCCAATGCGTCCCGACGGTCGCTGCGCACGGTGTAAAGGTGGAATACAGGAGCGGTCGTTTCAGAGCCGAGCGGCGGGAGTTTAAGGGGCAGGCCGGCCAAACCGGAATCGTAGATCGCGGCAATCTTCCGCCGCGCGGCGGTCCAGTTTTGCAGGCGCAGGAGCTTAACTCGCAGGATCGCGGCCTGAATCTCATCAAGACGGCAGTTGTGGCCGATGCGAACGTGATGGTAGCCGCTCGCAGACGAGCGTCCGCAGTTGCGCAGTTCGGCGACAATATCGCGAAGGCGGGCGTCGTTGGTCGTGACCGCGCCGGCGTCGCCAGCCGCGCCGAGATTTTTAGACGGGTAGAAACTGAAGGCGGCAATGTCGCCGAGAGACCCGGTGAAGAGGCCCTTGTAGGTCGCCAGGTGAGACTGGGCGCAATCCTCTATAATGGAAAGATGGCGGTTTTTGGCCAATGCCAGCAACGGGTCCATGTCAACGGGCTGGCCGAAGAGGTGAACAGCGACAACGGCTTTGGTTCTCGCCGTTAGAGCCGCTTCCGCTGATTTTAAATCCAACGTCAATGTCACCGGGTCGCAATCGGCGAACACCGGCTTGGCGCCGAGGGCTGAGACGGCGGTAGCCGTCGCGATAAAAGTAAACGCGGGAACGATGACCTCGTCACCGGGGCCGACGCCGACGGCTTCAAGCGCCAATTCGAGAGCGGAGGTTCCCGAGTCAACGCCAAGGCAGAATTGAGCACCCACCGCCCGCGCGAATTCGGCGTCAAAAGCCTTGTTCTCAGGACCCAAGATGAAGATGCCTGAGTCGAGCACGCGCGCGACGGCGGCTTGGAGCTCGGCTCCGATTTCATTTTTCTGGCCCTTTAAAGTAAGAAGCGGAATGTCGATGGCGTTAGCGATCAATAGGCCCCCTTGCCGAACATCATCACAACCGGCGTCTTCACGATGATCTCCAGGTCCAGACCCAAAGACCAATGCTCAATATAGAAGAGATCGAGAGCGAAACGCTGCTCGCTCGATACATCAGAACGGCCGGAAACCTGCCACAGGCCGGTGATGCCGGGAAGAATATTCATGCGTTTCTTGGCGGTCTCGCCAAAGTCGCGTTCGAGCGCCTCGACTTCTCCAGTGGTGAGCGCCAACGGGCGCGGACCGACAACGCTCATGTCGCCGAGTATCGCGTTGAGAAATTGCGGGAACTCATCAAACGAGAATCGACGCAGCCACCGGCCGACGCGGGTCACGCGCGGGTCATGCCGCGACTTAAAAAAGGCGCCTGTCTGATTTTCCGTATTTTTAACCGAGTCTATTTTCTGTTCGGCATCAACGATCATGGTGCGGAATTTGAAGGCGTTAAACACCCGTTTTTTATGGCCGTAGCGCTTTTGTTTAAATAAGATCGGCCCGTTTGAATCGAGCTTGATTAAAGCGCAGATGATGAGCCACAGCGGCGCTGTGGCGGTGAGAAGAAGAGCCGAAAAGAAGACGTCGAAAATTCGTTTTGCCAGGAAGTTGGCGCGCGTCATGGAGGCGTGCTTGATGCGGTAGGTGGGCAGGCCGAGGTGGTGGTCCATCTGGACCTCGCCCATCCGGATCTCGAGGAGGTCGGGAACCATCGCAAAGCGAATGCCGCGCGTGTCGCACATCTCGGCTACGGCAAGTATGCGTTCATGCGCGTCGCGCGTGCGCAAGACTATGACCTCGTACCAGCTTGCGCTATCAAGCAGACGTTCAAACTCTTTCAGGTTGTCAAGCGACGACGTCTCTCGTACGGCCGCTCCCGGGTGGCGCGCGCGTATGCGCTCCGTCAGCACGCTCGCGACCGAGCCGCCGCCGACAAGCAGGACCGGGCGCGCAGATTCAAGACGGGCCAGGCACTCATCGAGCCACAGCGCCAAGGTCTGGGAGAAGCTCAACAATATGACGCCGATGGGAAAAACAATTGCGAGCATTACCCGAGAGTAGGCCAGCCTCTCATAGAGGAAGGCGGCGGCCAAAGTCGTCATGGTTCCGAGCGCCGCGGTCTTGGCGATCTGGATAAAACGGTCGGAGGAACCCATGTAGGATGCCGTGTAGGCGCGGGTGGAACTCATCAGCAGAAGCCAGATCGGCACCGCGGCGTAGAGCAGGATTTGGTAATTGCTCCAAGCGACGGCCTCGCCTGAGAGGGGGAGGCGCACGACGAGCCATTGCCATTCAAAGCGGGCCCAGAACGCCAAGCGGTAGGCGGCCGCAACACCGATAGCGTCGAGAATCAGGTGGCCGAGCGTGCGCAGGCCATGTCTCAACCACGGAGGAACTCCAGAGGCGCGAGCAATGGGCGGTGTTTCGTTTTCCGCCGGGCGGGGGCTATTCTGGAGAGCCATTGCGGGTCGATTGTATCAATTCCTCCGCTTCCAGCTCCTATCCAATTCGACGCGCATCCGGGTCGGCCCGCCCAGCCGGATCTTCTGGGTTTTACGGCCCCACGACACCTCATTGGACAAGTCTAAGTCCAGCATCGGTACCCTTGGATAATATTAGATACCTTTCCGTAGAGGTAAAAATGAAAAAGAAATGGATTTGTTTGGCCGGGGTTATCATCATCGGCTTAGTGAGTGTTGCCGCGTAGAGGAAAAGGCCTTAATATTTCCTACTCTATCCAATGAGAAAGTGTCCAAACTGCAGGAG
>CAZGVK010000147.1:0-14049 GCA_964529095.1 uncultured Elusimicrobia bacterium | reverse complement strand
TCTTCCGCAGTTACGCGCTTGTAAGTCATGTCGCTCCTCGTGCTACGGCACACGAAGAGCTTACCGCGTGATCTTCAGCCTAAAGCAACAGGTGTTGCGTTAGCCGGTGGAACGCGGGAAATGCTTTCTCGGGCCGGTGCGGATTTAAAAAGATAAAATGCGGGCATGAGATTGGCGGGAAGCTTTTCACGGCTTGGGACGGAGACCGCTTTTGAAGTATTGGCGCGGGCGCGGGCGCTTGAAGCTTCGGGCAGGAAGATCGTCCACTTGGAGATCGGCGAGCCTGATTTTGACACGCCTGGAAACATCCGCGAGGCGGCCAAGAAGGCCCTTGACGCGGGCTATACCCACTATGGGCCGTCCGCCGGCCTGCCCGAGGCGCGCAAAGCCGTCGCCGAATATATTTCAAAAACCCGCGGCGTCGCCTACGCTCCGGAAGAAACCATTATCGTCCCCGGCGGCAAACCCATCATCTTCTTTACCATGCTCGCCCTCGTTGAACCGGATACGGAGGTTATTTACCCGAACCCGGGCTTCCCTATATACGAGTCTATGATCAACTATGTCGGGGGCACGCCCGTGCCCCTGCCCATCAGGGAGGAGCTTTCCTGGGATTTCGATCCCGATGAATTTGAAAAACTGCTCACGCCGAAAACAAAACTCGTCATCCTGAATTCACCCGCTAATCCGACCGGCGGCGTGATGTCGCCGCGGACGATCGAGCGCGTCGTCAAGGCTCTTGCGAAATATCCTGACGCCATGCTCCTGTCGGATGAAATCTACTCGCGCATTATCTACCAAGGCCGGCATCTCTCGCCGCTGTCCTCTCCGGGCATGAAGGAAAGAACGATCCTTCTTGACGGCTTCTCGAAAACGTGGGCGATGACGGGCTGGCGCCTCGGCTACGGCGCCGGTCCAAAATGGCTCATCGACGCAATTGCGAAATTGGCCGCCAACGACCACTCCTGCGTCGCGTCCTTTTCTCAAATTGCGGCCATCGAGGCATTGAACGGCCCTCAGGCCGCGGTCACGGCGATGGTGGCGGAATTCAAAAAACGCCGCGACATCATCGTCGAGGGTCTCAATTCCCTGCCCGGGATCACCTGCAAAACCCCGCAGGCCGCCTTCTATGTTTTTCCCAACATCACGGGCACCGGCCTCCCTTCACAAGCCCTCGCCGACGCCCTCTTGCTTGAAGCCGGGGTCGCCTGCCTCCCCGGCACCGCCTTCGGCGCCGGAGGCGAGGGCTACCTGCGTTTCTCTTACGCCAATTCCATTGAAAATATCAAGACGGCCCTCTCCGCGATCAAGACGGCCCTGCCCAAATTAGCGGCGGTCAAAACTCAGTGAACGCCGATCGCAGGTCTCTCATCCGCATCTTCCAATACGTCAAACCCCATCGTACGCGCCTGATCCAGGCCACAGGCGTGATGGCCGTCGTCGCCGCGCTCAATGGAGTTCTCGTAAAAATTCTCGGGCCCATTACCAACAGCCTCTTCATCACTTCCGATCCCAATCAACTCCGTCGCGTCGCCTTGATGATTCCGCTGATTTTTTTCCTTAAGCTTATCTTTCAGTATACGCAAAGCTACCTCATGAGCTGGCTTGGCCAGAAGATCACCCAGGAAATCCGCGCGGATCTGTTCGCTCACCTGCACGCCCTCTCGATGGACTTCTTCTGGAAATCAAAGGCCGGCACGGTCTTGGCAAAACTCACCAACGACATGACCGCTCTGCAATCCGCATTGCAATTCGTGCCGTTGTACGCGGTCCGCGATTCCTTGACGATCATCGTCGTTCTCGGCGTCATGATCGCCGCCAATTTCAAATTCGCGCTGATCGCCCTGATCGCGATTCCCATGGCGGCCGGCGTCTTGGGCGTGCTCGGCCGCAAATTGCGCTCCGCCGGCCGCCGCGGCCAGGAGGTGATGGGGGATATCTACCATCGCTTCCAGGAAAGCCTCCAGGGCATGCTGGTGGTCAAATCGTTCAATTACGAGGACGCCGCCATCGCAAAGTTCCGCGTGGAGAACGATGAATTTTTTCACCAGATGATGCGCTATTTCCGGGCGACCGCGCTGTCGGGGCCTCTCATGGAGTTTTTAGGGTCTCTGATCATGGCCGCGATCGTCTGGCTCGGAGGCAACGCCATCGGCGCAGGCCACATGACCGCCGGGCAGTTCGCCGTGTTCCTCGGCGCCTTCTTCATGGCCTACGGCCCGATCAAGAATTTGGCGCAGATGAACTCGACATTGCAGTTAGGCTTGTCCGCAGCCGAGAGGATATTCTCGATCCTCGATGAAAATCCATCCGTGCTTGAGCCGCGCAAGCCGTTGCCGTTTCCGGCTCTCAGCAAAGGCGTGGTCTTTGAGGACGTCTCTTTTCGTTATCCATCCCGCGAGCTGTGGGCTCTCAAAAATGTGTCTGCGACCATCAAACCGGGAGAAGTGGTCGCCTTGGCCGGCCCGTCCGGATCGGGCAAGACGACCTTCGTCCACCTCCTGCTCCGCCTCTTTGATCCTACGGAGGGACGAATTACCATCGACGGCATTGACCTCCGTGAAATGTCCGCGCGCGAGCTGCGCGCGCGATTGGGCCTCGTCTCCCAAGAGACTATCCTCTTCAACGACACCGTCTTCGGCAATGTCGCCATCGGCCGAGAGGGGGCAAGCCGTGGCGAGGTCTCCTCCGCCCTTGCCGTCGCCGACGCCGCAGACTTTGTTCAAGCTCTCACTCTTGGCCTTGAGACTCCGCTTGGCGACCGCGGCGCGCGCCTCTCCGGCGGCCAGCGCCAGCGCCTGGCGATCGCGCGCGCCGTCCTCAAGGATCCGAAACTCCTGATCCTCGATGAGGCCACCTCGAACCTCGACGCCGGCAGCGAGCGGGCCGTACAGAACGCGATGGAGCGCCTCTATCCCGGCCGCACCGTCGTCATGATCGCCCATCGCCTCTCGACCGTGCAAAAAGCCAACCGCATTATCGTGATGCGCCACGGCCGCATAGAGGAATCCGGAACCCACGGAGAACTCCTCGCCAAAAACGGCGTCTACGCGACGCTCACCCGCTACCAGCAGCTCGAGGCGCTTTGACGCTCCCGTGCCCAAAGTCACCTTGCCCTGTAACCGGCCGGACATTGCATTACGCTCATTTTTCGCTACACTAAGGACATGATCATTAAAACCCTGCTGTCCGGTCTCATGGCCCTTGCTCTTGCCTCCTCGGCTTCCGCCCAAAGCCGCCTGATCACTCCGCCCGTCAAGCCCGCGCCGATAGATGCCGCCCCGGCCCTGCGGGTCACTCGCGCGTCGATCACCTCCTACGACGGCTATGTGGAGATCGAACGCAAGACGACCGGCGCTCGCGATGCCGTCTCGCGCACGCCGGCCAACATGATTCCCGGAGACAAGGTGCACACCGGCAAAGGCGGGCGCGCCACCGTCTTATTCCGCGACGGCTCGAAAATTGTTCTTGGGCCGTATGCGATCTTCACCGTGGAAGCCGAGACGCTCAATGAGACGACGATCTTTCTGGCCGTCGGGAAACTCTGGGCCGCGGTGAGCAAGAACGCCGGGCGCCGCTTCTCGGTGCGCACCCCCACCGCGGTCGCCGCCGTGCGCGGCACGGAATTTAGCGTGGAAACGCAAAGTGATCGCGCCACCGCAGTCGAGGTGTTCGGCGGCCTCGTCTCGGTGCGAGGAGCTCTCGGCGGAGAGTCCATGATCTCCGCCAGCCAGCGCGTGGATGTCACCGAGGGTCGCATGGGCCAGGTCGAAGGCTTTACTCCGCATCCCGAATCTGTCCCCGAGGCCATCCGGCCCGCCATCCTAGGCCCGTCTGCAGGAGGCGACGGGGACGCAAAAGATCAGCGCGGGCACAACTCCCAGAATGAGCCGAGCGAGGACGGCAAGCCGCAAGAGCGCGGCGCCCACGACGGTTCCGGCGGCGACTCCGACGGCGACTCCAGCGACGGCTCCGGCGGCGGCCGCCGCGTCGCCTTCGATCGGGAACGCTTCAAGGACTTCGTGGAACATCAGGCCGGCGAACAGGAACGGCGTGATCAACGCGAGTCTTCGGCCATTTTTGAGCACAAGGCGGAGATCTTCCAGGATGGCAAGACCCTCATTGACGCCTTCGGCCGCCGTGTGCGCGTGGAAGAATATCTTCTGCGCCCGAGCGCCGACTCTTTCCGGTTTGTCTCGTTGAATTTCCGCGACAACCGCACCGACCTGGCGAGCATCGAGGTGACCGCCAACCAGGCTCTGCCCGAGCGCTTGTCTGACGCGGGCAACCTATGGTTCTCCCCGAATTTTCCCAGCTTCTGGGCCGTCAAGCAGAGGCTGACGATGACCAACGGGGTGGATATCGTCTCGGAATTGGGCGTGGACGGCAAACCCCAGCCCTTCACTGCTCCGACCTTCGATGCAAACGGCGTACCGAGTTCGAGCCCCATCGTCATTTTCCATCGCACCATGTTCGGAAACAAGTACGAGTTCATCAACGGAAATCCGGGTGCCATCGATCGCATCTGGAATGATGCGACATTCCGGCCGGGCGACAACGACCCCGCCACGAACGTCACCGGCATGATGTGGCGCACCCAGCCGGTGCAAGTGAACATCGTCAATATTGACAACATCAGCCGCGGTCAGTATTGGACCGACGTCTTCGTCGCAAAAACGCTTGGCTCCGACGGCCTGGCCTTTGCCCAGACAACCTTCCAGCCGACGCCGGGCGCGGCCCATTTCCTTTCCATGCGCTCCTATTTTAATTTCAAGGACACCAACAACAATGGGATATTGGACTTCGGAGAGCAGACCGACCCTTTCGATCCGAACTTCTTTCACGATGTGATCGCGCGCATGGATGGCACGACATCGATCATCGACCAGGGGGCAGGTTCACGACAAACACCAGGCGACACATTCATCTACTCCGACCGTGATAAGAGCGGAGCTTTCACTACCGGCACCAACGGCGACCCGTTTGCACAGATCGACTACACCTCGTTCCCTCCACCCCTCCAGCAGGCTCTCAATTTCGCGCAACAAAATCCGCGAGATTTTCTTGTCGCCGAGGAGTTCGCCATTGACGATTTCGGAACGGTCCTGCCCGCGGGCGGAAGCTTCAACGACTCGACGGGGCTGTTCTTCAGCGCGAATTTCGAACGCCGCCTGCGCTCGTCGCTGTTCTCCGGACCGGACATCGACGTCGTGATGAGCCCGGGCTTTATCTTCCAGTCGGGAGTGTCGAACGCCGAGCACCAGGACCGGCCGGTGCCCTCGCCCGGACCCAAGTTTTAATGCTGACACGAAGTCGCAAAATATCATAGGATGAGCCTATGAACTTGCGTCTTTCGGCGATCGCTTTATTTTTCAGCTTCGTGGCGGCCTTGCCTGCAGCCGGGCTGACGTGGACGCCCGTGGCCAAGGTGGACATATTCGGAGGGCAATACTTCTTCCAAGGCCAGCAGACAAATTTTTCGGGCAATGCCAATTGGCTGATCAGCCCTGGCCTCCAACTCTCCGAGACTGACGCGCTCATTCCTCTGCTCAGCGGGCAGTACCGCCGCACGCGCGAAGTGCGTGAACTTGTCGGCGGGGGCTTTCTCACTCAGGAGTCTTTGAACAATACGGCTGTACTCCAATGGGTGCGCCTGCTCAATCAAAATTGGAATCTCAAGCCCGGCCTGTCCTATAAGAACGAGTTGATCACCGAAAGTGTCGATGAAAGCCTCGGCAACGGGCTCTTCGACTACCATAAGTTCTCCTTCGGCGCTGAACTAGAGCGGACAGGCGGCGATTTGTTCAAGTCAGTGCGCCAGAACCTTAGCGCCTACGCCGTGCGCTTCTATCATTACCGAGCCTTAAGCGCCCAGAGCTCGACGCTCGGCGTCGAGGTCAACTCCGGAGACCGCGTGCTTGACTTCAATGCCTACGATTACTCCCTCGCCGCTGACGCGCTCATCAAGGAAGGCACTCTTATCAGCGGCTCTCTGCTCGTCTCCGTAAGGCCCTATCAGGACCAGAGGATCGTGACCCTTGCTGGAACCTACTCGAGAGAAAACCGTCTTGATCTTTACTGGGCGGGCGCTCTCTCCGCCCGACAGAGCCTGCCCACCTGGAAGCGCCTGGAGTCAGCAGTCGGGCTCAACACCGCCTTCACCCATACCCTCTCCAATCAGCACAATTACGACGCGCAGAACACGCGTTTCAACCCTGACTACTACGACTACAGCGAAGTTTCCAGCGGTCCCTTCCTGGCCCTAAGATGGAACAAGGGGCCTAGCGCCTCCTTGTCCTACGACTACACCCTGCGCAACTACGACCGGCGCCCCATCCAGAACGCCCTCGGAGTTTATGGCCAAGACGCCGTGCGCATGCGCACGCACACGGTGGCGGTAGCGCTCACCTGGCCCCTCTATAAGACCCTCTCCGCCAAAATCTCCGGCGCCTACCGGCGCTCGACCTCGAACATGCTCTACGAAAGCGTCTACCGCTACAACTACTGGACAGCCCACTACTTCGCGGGCCTCAATTGGACGCTGTAGGCTCGGCTACTCTCGCAGAATCTCACGGCTGAGGCGCTGAATGCTCTCGACGAATGTCGTCCACTCCGCGCGGCGTTTCGCGCGCGCCTTGCCGTCTGACCGCGGCGCAAAAGTCTTCTCGACGCGCGTGCCCGCCAAATTCTCCGCATCCGGCAGACCCGCCGCCTGTGCGGCCAAAATAGCGGCGCCCAACGCGGTCGCCTCGACTTGCTTGCGGCGTTCAAGTGTGACGCCCAACGCGTCGGCCTGAAAGGCCATCAGCGCGTCAGCGCGCGACAAGCCTCCGGCCACGCATGCCCGCGTGACCGGAAAGCCTGCGGTTTCCATCGCCGCGGCGGCATCGGCAAGAAGGAGGCAGAGCCCTTCGGCTGTGGCGCGCACGAGATCGTGCGCTGTCGTCTGCGAGCTAAGGCCGAAGAACGCGGTCTTGGTCTTGTAATCCCATCTCGGGGCGCCGAGACCTCCAATTGCGGGCAACATCAACACGCGCTGTTTGGATCTCTCAAACGCCGCGTCGACAGCCTTGGCGTTTTTCATGAGCCCCAGGTTTTTTTTGAGCCACGCAAACGAGGTTCCAAACGAGTGGACCGTCCCCTCGAGGTAATAAGCGCGCGATCGTCCCGTCGTCGCGGCCGCCGAGCTGAGAAGGCCGGCGGCGCGCACGGCGCGCGTGCCCGTGTGGCGCAGAAGAAACGCGCCGGTGCCGAAGTTGGCGACGGCGTCGCCTTCACGGGCGGCGCCCAAGCCGATTGCCGCTGACTGCTGATCGCCGACGGTCGCACGCAAGGCGATTTTACGGCCTTGGCGCTCGATGACGCCCCAATCGCCCGTCGAGGAACGGATCGAGGGGAGGATGTCGGCGGACAAGCCGAAGAGGTCCAGCAGCCGCGCGTCCCAGGCGGCCGTATCGAGATTCATCAGCAAGGTGCGCTGTGCGCAGGTCGGATCGACGGCGACGACGGCGCTTTTGTTCAGACGAGCGGCGATAAATGTGGAAATCGGCGCGCACAAGAGACGCCCCGAGTCGGCCAACGCCCTGACTTTCCTGTCATGATCGAGAAACCAGCGAATCTTTGGAGCGGAGTAGTAAGGGGTCGCGTATAGACCGGAAAGTCGATGGACTTCGTCTTGACATTCCTGAAGCGGCCCGATGGACTCGACAGCGCGGCCATCCATCCAGCTTGGGGCGCAAGAAACGGGTTTTAAGGTTGCGCGATCGCAGAACACGACGGTCGAGCGCTGAACGGCGAGACCGGCGGCGAGCACGCTGTCGCGGGAGCCGAGTTTAGAAAGGACATCGTCAAGCGCCGCCTCAAGAGTTCGCGCCAATTCAAGCGGGTCATGCTCGACCCAGCCCGCCTTTGGGTGTCTCGCGCGCACCTGGCGCCGGGCAAGAAACACGATCTTTCCTTTCAAATCAAAAAGCACGGCGCGGGATGACGATGATCCTTGATCGAGCGCCAGCAACAGCGCGCGCGTCTTCACAGGCCTTTGAGTTTCAGATCTGTCGTCTCGATGCGCTCACCCAGCTCGGTCAGGCAGGCGCGCAGGTCGGCGTTTAAAAATTGATCCTCGACAAGCTTATTGACGAGCGGCGCCGATGGCGCTAAGACCTTCTCGTAGGCGCCGGCCTTCTTGAGTATATCGAGGACCTTCTTCTTGTCCGGAAAATCCCACTTGACGGCGACAGCGGAGGAAACCTCGAAGCGCGCGCCAAAGGCGCGGACATAGTTCTTTTTCTTGAGCGCTGCGGCAAGATCCGCCGCGGCGGCTTCCGCTTCCGCATTGGCCGCGGCGACCCGGGCGAGCGCGTCGCCGTACTTGTCGACGAGGGCGGCGAGTTCCGGCTCGCCTGAGGCCTTCGCGGCGACAGGCGGCATGCCTGCGTACTGAGCTTTATAGATCGGGCAGATCGGCTTGTAGTCGCACCAGCGGCAGGCATTCTCCGTGGGTTTGGGATCGAAATGCTCCTTTGTGATGGCCTCGGCCGTCGCCACGATGCGCGTGGTGAGCTCTTTGATCAGCGGTTTGTCGCGACGCACGGTGCGGTGCTCTTTGAGCGTGGGCAGGTGATAGAAAATAAGCTCCCCCACTTCAGCGCCGATTTGGCTCTCGCAGGCAAACTGGTACATCGTAAGCTGGGCATCGAGGTCGAGGCGGCCGGCGGCGAGTTTTTTGCCGGTTTTGTAGTCGAGAATCGAGAGACGCCCATCGGGCAGCTTGTCGATACGGTCAACCTTGCCGGTGATCGGAACACCCTCGTACTCGAAGCTAAAGGAGTATTCGACGGAGTACGGGACGTGGAAGGACCGCGCGTGTTTGTCGTGGAAGCGCGTCAGTATCTGGCGACCCTGCTCAAAGTATTCCGCTTCCTGCTTCTCATCGCGGTAGC
Organism: uncultured Elusimicrobia bacterium; assembly: GCA_964529095.1. Taxonomy (GTDB): domain Bacteria; phylum Elusimicrobiota; class Elusimicrobia; order UBA1565; family UBA9628; genus GWA2-66-18. The sequence continues at coordinate 5,110 of CAZGVK010000147.1, read as the reverse complement.
CGGGCTTGACCCATATCTCGCGATAGCGCTTGAGCAGGTCCTCAAGAGTCGGGGCCGCGGGGACCTTCGGTCCGTAGAAGTACTCGAGCGCCAGATGCACGCTCTGGCCGAAAGAAAAAAAGTGCTTTGGCTTCTCCGGGATTTTGTCGACGTATTTGAATTTATACTTCTGCGGGCACTCGTTGTAGAGCGAAATCGACGAGTGCGACAGGGGGCGAGGCAACTGCACCCTGGTATTCTACCAAACGTCCGCTCTTAGATCAGCCCGCTTTCGCGGAAGCTGAAGAAGGACGCCTCCGATACGATCACGTGGTCGGCAAGCGGAATGCCGAGCAGTTCGCCCGCGCGTTGCAATCGGTGTGTCGCCTCGCGGTCCTCGGCGGAAGGCGAGGTGTCGCCGGAGGGATGATTATGCACGGCGACGATGGCGGCCGCGCCATTGGAGATAGCGGGGGAGAACACCTCGCGCGGATGCACAAGGCTCGCCGACAGTGTTCCGATGGAAACCGTCTCCAGGCGCAAAAGCTGGCGGCGGGCGTTCAAGCACAGCACGAGGAAGTGCTCCTTGCGCGCACAACGGATATCCGCCGTGATGAGGCCGGCCGCGGCGCGCGCGCCGGCGACCACAGGCCGCGGGTCGAAGGCGCTGCGGCGCTTGGCGTACTCCTCAAGAGCGAATGCGCGCCCGCGGTGGACGCCTTCTTTGACGATGGATGTCGCGCGTACCGAGTTGACGCCGAGAATCACGGACACGAGTTCAGCGTCGGTAAGGGCTTCGGGACCGCGGCGCGCCAGCTTGTCTTGCGGGCGCTCAAGCTCGAAGCTGTTCACTGCGCCGCCGACTCAAGAACGCGCGCCGTGTCGTCCTCTGCCAGATCCCCCGACACGACGAACTTGTCGCCGACGCGTTTTATATCGTAGCTTTCAAGGCCGTTTGAATAGCGGCGCGCTCCTCCGTTCTCCCCGCTCAAGACGAAGCCGTCCGGCGTCCAGGGTCCAGAAGGCGGCGCGGCCTCAAAAGAGGCCGGATCGACAAAGGCGGGCAACAGCAGCTTCACAAGCCGCTCCCGCCGCGCCAAGGTCCCATCATCGCGGTAGGTCTCACGCTTCAGGAGCAGTCCGCTGACGCGGTCCACCCACAGCGTGCGACGCAATACGCCGGATTTAAGGCGAAGTTCAACCTTCCAGGTTTTATGTTTCGCCACAACGCCGCCGGTGGAGACAGCCATCACATACAACGAAAGCAGGCGGGAAAGCCCCGCCTCCGGCGTCTCCCGCCAGCGTCCGTCGCGAACCTGCACAAGCGGTGAGTGTTTCTTCTTCGCCGGGAGAACCTCGCGGCGAACATAGCCTCCGGGAAGAGCCGTGACATTCACCTTGAGCGCCTTCGTCTTCTTGCCGGGAAGAAAAACCTGCACACGCTCGATTGCGGCATAGCCCGTCGCCGGACCGGACAAAGTTTTCAAAAGCAGTTCTTTGGCGCCAGGGCGCAGCGCCCGCGGCCTGGCCTGAAGAGGAACGGCTGTCAGCGCGAGCAAAATGACCAGCTTAAATTTCATCATGATCTGCTCCATCATCATCCGACCACATGTCCCGCAAAGACTGAGGGGAAATTATCTCCGGATGCGCCGCCGACTGCAGCGCGACGCCCCGCGCTCTCTGCCTCTCGGGGACCACTCGCAACATGAAAATCCCGATTGCGGCCGCGGCAAACACAGCACCCGCGCCATAAGCCCAGGTGCCCCCTGAAAAACCATTGAGCAGAGCATCCCAAATCCCGGGAGCGGTCTTCCGGTTGCGGGCACGGCGCTTGAGATCCGCCTTGAGGCTCTCGGGGGCGGACACAAGCAGGGACTGCATCGCGGCTTTCGCCAGGCGCGCATCGGCGTCTTCTTTCATACCGTGACCTCCAGGGCCAATAATCGTTCCTTCAGCGCGGCACGGGCGCGGACGATGCGCGAACGCAACGTGTTCAAGGGACAGCCCATGACTGCGGCCGCCTCTTCATAGCCGAGCCCCTCCAAATCGATCATCAACAGAACCGCCCGTGCGTCCGGCGTAAGCGCCTGCATCGCCCGGCGCACCAAATTCGTCGACTCCTCACGTTCCAGACGGTCAAGAAGCGACATCTCGCGAATATCGGCGATCCCATCGGCCACGGTCAGACCCGATTCGTTGATCGGCATATCCAACGACTGCCCGTAGCGTCTCTCATATTTCTTCTTCCCATCCAGATACAAATGCTTTAAGATGGTCAAAAACCAGGCCTCAAATGGTTTCTCCGGATCATGCATATCTATGCGCTCCAGAGCTTTGGCAAAGGCCTCTTGAACAAGCTCTTTGGCTTCTTCCTCATTGCCGCTCAGCCCCAGAGCGAAGCAATAGGCCTTATTAGCGTTCGCCTCGATCAGCGCTTCCCAGTCTAGATCAGCCATTCCACCTACTATACGATTGAGGGGGGCAAAAAGTTGCATGCCGAAGATGAGTTTGTCTGCAATACGACCGTAACAGAGCCGTGATATCCTTCCCGCTATGGCCAACATGGACGCTGTGCAGGAAAACAACGTCATCCGTCGCCCCGAGCCAAAAGTTGAGGCCGCTCACCTGACCCACGAATTGCGCGCGCCCGTTACCGCCATCCGCCTCAGCCTCGAACTGCTCTCAGAACAGGCCGCAAGCCGCTTACAGAGCACGGAGAAGCAGCTGCTGTCCTTGGCGGTCCGCAACGCCATACGCCTTGAATATCTGATCAATGACATCATGGATTACACCAAGGTCGTCGCCGGCAAGCTCGCCATCGTCAAGGAAGCCTGCGATGCCCGCGCCCTTCTCGATGATGCCGCCGACGCGCTTCGCTCCACGTCCACCGCCCGGGGAGTGAAGCTCGCCAAAGACAGCGCTCCGTTCATGCCGCGCTGCGCGGCCGAGGGCAGACGCGTCGTCCAGATCTTGATTAACCTGCTCTCCAACGCAATCAAGTTCACCCCGGCCGGCGGCCTGGTGACCGTCTCGGTCGCTGAGGGCGCCTACGAACACGCAGGGACGTTGCTCTTCAAGGTTAAAGATACCGGCTGCGGCATTGCGCAAGGAGATCTGGAGAATATTTTTGGACTCTTTGAGCAGCGCGGCGCCGCTCAGCGCCAGGCCAACTGTACGGGCCTGGGCCTAACCTTGGCCCGCGCGATGGTCGAACTCCACGGCGGACGCATCTGGGCCGAAAGCTGTAAAGGTTTTGGCTCGACCTTCTGCTTCACAATTCCGATCGCGACGGTGGACATGGTCCATCCCATCGAGGTGTACGCCGAGCCGTTGAAATTCCACGGTCTCCTGGCCGACGTCGCTCGCCGCCTCAACGCTTTCCTGGCGATATTTATTTAGCCGCAACTGTGCTAGCATCCTCCCATGAGAGGATTTTTTATTGCAACGCTCATCCTGGCTTTTAGCGTGAATGTTTCGAGATCTGAGGAAGCAGTCAGCCTAAAAACAGGTCTACGCGGCATCTCAGGTACGGGCGGCTACCGCGGACGCGGCGCTTACCTCCAATACGGCGACATCTGGCGCGTGCGGGCCAATTACTCCGACTACCGCTTCAACTCCTCAACCGGCACGACGCGCACCGCTGGCCTGCGCACGGACTATCAGAGCGACAATGCGGCATTCGGCCTCGTGGCCATGGTCACCCCACGAAACGACTTCTATGAAAACCGAGCTTTTGGCGCCGACGGCGACTGGGCTATCCCCCTCGGTGAGAGCTTTGATGCCGCCTCCAGCCTCTCTGAGGTTGAATTTGGCCTCTGGTGGCTGCAGACCCGCCATTCGCAGATAGTGCCCGCAACGCCTATCCTTCCCCAAAAACTCAATGTCATCATCAACCAGCACGACCTTGGACTCTCCCTAGCGTTCACGGAAGGGAACTTCACTTTATCCGCGGACATTTTCCGCTCCCTCTATGACCAGGATGTCAGCGCCATTCCGGCGGCCGCGAGCCTCCGCCCGAGTCTGGGCGAGACCGCAGCGCTCGTCAACGGATTTCCTGCGAGCGGTGCCGCCGCTCGCCTTGATTTCTCGCGCTGGCCGGCCTTGATCCCCTCTCTCAGCTTAACCGCGACCCACTATGCGATCCAACCCCGGCCGGCAACGCTCGCCTCCAACATCGGCATCGCACTTAAGCACGGCGGCCTCGACCTGAACCTCGGCTACGAGATCGTCCGCCAGAAAGGCTCACCCGACTCCAAGTACTTCAACTTTTCTGGAAGTTTCAATTTTCAATGACCCCTTTCCATAGGAAATTTTAACTTAGGGTTGACGCAATAATAACTTTGTGAATTTTGGATGTCGAGGCACTGCGCTAACAAGGCGCGAGAAGGGAGCAACGAAGAAATCGGCCGACGGCGGGCCGCCGAATTGCGCGCTTATTGCATCGCGAGCTGAGGCGCTCCCGGCGGATTTATCTATTCCGTTAAAAAATGCGCTGCTTAAGAATATCCATTACCGCAGCGAGGGAGATTAAGCCCGAAGCCGCGGGCTGGGGGAGGCGGTTCATGGCGCGCATGGTCATGCGCCAGCGAAGGAGGGACGCCTCGTAATCAGCCTGATGCGCCGCTAGTTTCCCTTGCCACTCCCGACGCACGTCGGCGGCCCAGTCGCCGCAACGGTTCCTGTACTCGACTTTGGCTGAAAGCCAGTTCTGATGCGCCGCCACCACGCGCGCGGAAGCGACGTCAAGGCGCGGCCGCAATCGCTCCCACAGGCGCGCGGACGCGCTTGAAGCGGCAAGGCGCGCGGCGATAAGCTCTTTTTCGACCTCCAAACGGGCCTTAAGGATCATCGCCTCGGGCGTACGCTTGAGCTTCGAGGCTTGGCCACTCCACTTGAGCAGGTTGATAAACCACTTGGCGATGTCGAAGTGCCACCAACGGTGGCCGTTGCGATAGTCCGCCTGAAACTTATGATGAAAGTTGTGATAGCCTTCACCGAAGGTCAGCGGGGCGAGCGCCCATGAATCGCGCGCGGTGTCTTTGAGAGAGTAGGGTTTTGTCCCGTACAGGTGCGCCAGCGAATTGATAAAAAAGGTCGTGTGATGGACGAACACGACGCGGAAAAATCCACC
>CAZGVK010000146.1:0-21255 GCA_964529095.1 uncultured Elusimicrobia bacterium | reverse complement strand
CGGCGATGGGGTCCATGATTACCTTACCACGATGATTTCTAGATACCCGGCAGTAGGCCTTGGTGGGCCATCTTCCGAAAGCACATCCGGCACAAGCCGAAGTCGCGGTAGAACGCGCGAGGACGGCCGCAGATCTGACAGCGGTTGCGATGCCGCGTGGAGAATTTAGGCGTCTTTGTCATCTTGGCGCGCCATGCGGTGGTGGCCATATAAAGTTAGTTTCTCCCTTTTTGAGCGGCTTGATCCGGCATCTTAAACGGCATCCCTAATTCCTTGAGAAGCTCAAGGTTAATGACATCATTGCCGCCACCGATTACGAATGAAATATTCATGCCGCGCTGCTGCGCAACGCGTTCTGATTTTATCTCAGGGAAGATAAGCTGTTCTTTCAAGCCGAGATTAAAATTCCCATTGCCGTCGAAGCCCCTGGGCTCGAGACCGCGAAAATCACGGATGCGCGGAATCGAGACTGCGATCAGGCGGTCCAAAAACTCCCACATGCGGTCGCCGCGCAACGTGACGCGAACGCCGATTGGCATTCCCTGGCGCAGCTTGAAGTTGGAGATGGACTTCGTGGCCTTGCGGACCTGCGGCCACTGGCCCGAGATCAGAGCCAGTTCTTCGCGAGCCGAGTCGAGCATCTGAACATTATCGCGGGCTTCGGAAACTCCAATGTTGAGAACGATTTTTCGCAGCATGGGAACCTCATGCTGATTCGTCATGTTGTGCTTTTTGACAAAGGCCGGGATCACATTCTCCCGGTAGTGAGTTTTGAGACGCGGAATCGGATGCTCGGTCTCGCGGCCATCAGAGTTGAGCTCGAATGCCGGGCCCGCTTTGGAAGCGGCCTGCTTCTCGAGGCCTGCCTTCTTGGCGGTCGCGGCCGCTTTGTGCGCCGCCGCCTTCGCCTTTTCGTCTTGTGTTTTCTCAGCCATTTTTCTTTACCTATTAAACGATCGTCTCTCCGGATTTTATGGCCACGCGCGACTTGATGCTTCTCTTATCGCCATTGGAAACAACCTTGATGCGAATACGCGTAGGCTTGCTCGTCTTCGGATCAAGGAGCATAACATTGCTCAGCGACAGAGGCGCCTCTATCGTTGTGCGGCCTCCGGGAGCAGTCTGCGTCCGCTTCTTATGCTTGGTCACGATGTTGATCTTGGAGATTAACACACGGGCCGGGGTCCACTCATCGCCGGCAATCAGTTCAAGAACTTCCCCGGTCTTTCCCTTCTCCTTGCCGGAGATCACAATAACCATATCCTTCTTTTTTATCTTAAACTTCATTCTAAACGACCTCCGGGGCAAGGGACACGATCTTCAGAAACTCCTTCTCGCGCAATTCCCGCGCCACCGGCCCGAAGACGCGCGTGCCCTTGGGCTCGTTCTTGTCGTCGATCAAGCATGCGGCATTGTCGTCGAAAGAAACGTGGGAGCCGTCGGCGCGCCGCAGATTGCGCTTAACGCGAACGACAACCGCCTTGACAACCGTGCCTTTTTTAATCGCTCCATTGGGGATGGCGTCCACCACGGAGCAAACAATAATGTCTCCCAACGATGCATAGCGACGGTAAGAGCCGCCCATCACATGGAAGCATTGCAAACGTCGGGCGCCGGAGTTGTCGGCAACATTGACCATCGTGCGGAGTTGAATCATTTGACGGCCTCCACCAGACGCTTCGGCGCGGCCTTGACGATGCGAACGATACGCCAGCGCTTCAGCTTGGAGAGCGGACGAGTGCTGGCAATCTCCACGATGTCGCCTGCGTGAGCCTCATTGTTCTCATCGTGGGCGTGAAATTTGTTTGATTTCTTCATGATCTTCTCATAGAACGGGTGTCGGACGGAACGGGACACGCGAATGACGCGGGTCTTATTCATCTTGTCAGACACAACGATTCCCTCAAGAGACTTGCGGTTGCCGCGATCGAGAATCTCGGCGGCGGTCTTGGCAACGGCGGCGGGCTTTTTCACTTCGCGGCCTCCTTGCGAGAGATATAGGTCTTAAGACGCGCAATCTCGCGGCGAAGATGACGCAGCTCCATGGGATTCTTGAGCGGGACCGCGTTATGCTGGAACGCGAGCTTCGCGCGCTTTTCGAGAGCGGCCCGGAGTTCATTTTCAAGCTCTATCGAACTTAAAATTTGCTTTGTATTTTTATCAGCCATATATTTAGATGTGCTCACGCACGACAAACTTGGTGAGGATGGGCAATTTGTAAGAAGCCATCTTAAGCGCCTTCTTGGCCTCATCGTGCGTCAAGCCGCCGACCTCAAACAGCATGCGGCCCGGCCGGACGACGGCCGCCCAATGATCCGGAGCGCCCTTGCCTTTGCCCATGCGAGTTTCAGCCGGATGCTTGGTGATGGCCTTATCAGGAAAGATGCGAACCCATAACTTCCCGCCTTTCTTGAGGTGACGGCTAATGGTCACTCGGCTTGACTCAATCTGGCGCGCGGTGACCCACTTGGGCTCGAGCGCCTTGAGGCCGAACTCGCCGAACGCGAGGCTCACTCCACGCTTGGCCGGTCCCTTGATGCGGGGGTGCGAGTGAGGCTTTCTATATTTGACGCGCTTGGGCATCAGCATCGTCAGCGCCTCCCTTCCGGCGCGGGCATGGGCACCGGCGCCGACGGCGTCTCACCGCTTTCAATTGACATCGCTGCGGCGACGAGCGCGGCCTCTTTCTTGGCCATCAGCTGAAGTTCTTTCAGAGACTTCACGAAGTGCTGCTTCTTGAATATCCAAACTTTTACGCCGATGAGACCGGCATGCGTCATCGCTTCGGCCGTCCCATAGTCGACATCAGCGGCGAATGTGTGCAGAGGCACGCGGCCTTCACGCTGCCACTCGCGGCGCGAAATTTCAGCGCCATTGATGCGGCCGGAGATCATGACCTTGATGCCGAGAGCGCCGGATTGAATCGTGCGCTCCATCGCGCGACGCATCGCGCGGCGATGGGCGATGCGTTTTTCAAGTTGCGCCGCGATGGAGTCCGCGACGAGGCGGCTATCGAGCTCGGGGTCCTTGATCTCCATGACATTGACATAGGTCTTGCGGGAGGTCATGGCCTCAACATTCTTGCGCAGAGCTTCGATATCCGCGCCCTTCTTTCCAATCACAACACCAGGACGGGCCGTATTGATATTGACTCGGAGGTAGGAGCCGGCGCGCTCAATGCCGACCCAGCTGACCGCGGCCATGCGAAAGGCCTTGCGGACGAGATTGCGAATTTTAAAATCCTCGCCGATGAGGGCAGGGGCGTCCTTCGTGGAGAACCACTTGGACTGCCAGTCGTGAATGTAACCCAGGCGGAGCGCGTTTGGATGTATCTTATTGCCCATGGTGTCTTATTTCCCTTTGCCGGCGACACGCTCATCGCTGACGATGATAGTCACATGGCAGACTTTTCTCTTGAAGGTATAGGAGCGGCCCTGAGGAGCGGGCAAGATGCGCTTCATGTTTCCCATCGGGCCCATCGTGGACCAGCAGGACTTGATGTAGACTTTATCGGGGATAACCGGGTGGCCGCTTTTTGCCGCGAGATTGACAAGGTTCGCCGCGGCGGAACGGACGGCCTTGCCGACCATGGTCGAACAGATGCGCGGCATCATCGGGATCATCCGCTCTGCTTCGAGGACGGATTTTCCGCGGATTTCCTTGAGAACTTGACCGACCTTGCGCGTTCCGTAGCGCTGAAACCGCGAGTGGGCTGTCGCTTCCATGTTAGTTTTTATCCATTAGGTTTTCGCGTCTGCGTCCTTATGCGTCCCGCCATGATTCTTGAAAAAGCGGGTGAATGAAAATTCGCCGAGCTTGTGGCCGACCATCTGCTCGTTGATGTAGACAGGCAAAAATTTGCGTCCATTGTGGACTGAAAAAGTATGGCCGACGAATTCCGGAGTAATCGTGCAACGCCGCGCCCACGTCTTGATCGGCCTCTTCTCGCCGACAGTATTCTGCTTCTGAATCTTCTTCAGAAGGCCCGACTCGACATAAGGTCCTTTTTTGGTGGATCGGCTCATAAATCGTTTCCTCTTTATCCTGCGTGCTGCGCCGAACGACGCCGGTCGGAGACGATCATCCAGCCCCAGATCTTCTTTTTGTTGCGGGTTTTAAAGCCCTTCGAGAGCTGGTTCCAAGGAGAACGAGGGTGGTTGTTTCCCTTAGACTTGCCGCGGCCGCCCCCAAGCGGATGGTCGGTCGCATTCATCGCTCCTCCGCGGACGGTGGGACGAATGCCAAGATGGCGGTTGCGGCCGGCCTTTCCAAGGGTGATTGTATTATGTTCGGTATTGCCAACCTGGCCGATCGTTGCGTAGCAAATATCGGGCACCATGCGAACCTCGCCCGAGGGCATTTTGATCTGGGCATAACCGCCATCCTTAGCCATCAACTGCGCCTGGGCGCCGGCTGAGCGCATCATCTGCGCGCCCTTTCCCGGATTTAACTCCACGCAATGAACGAAAGTGCCTTCAGGAATTTTACTAAGAGGCAAGGCGTTGCCGAGTTTTATTTCAGCCTCAGGACCCGAGGTCACGGTATCGCCAACCTGCAACCCAACGGGCTGCACAATATAGCGCTTTTCGCCATCTGCATAGTTGACAAGGCATATCCGCGCCGAACGATTTGGGTCGTACTCGATGGAAGCCACCTTTCCCGGAACTCCCGCTTTATCAAAACGCTTGAAATCAATCGCTCTCAGAGCGCGCTTATGTCCGCCGCCCTGGTGGCGAACCATGATCATGCCCGTGTTGTTGCGTCCGCCCTTGCGTGTCAATTTAGAAACAAGGCTCTTCTCAGGAATGTTCGTGGTAATGTCGGAATAATCCGAGGATGTCATTCCACGGCGGGAAGGCGTGTACGGCTTATATGATTTTATAGGCATAAAGTCCCTTTTATGAGGTGGCCGGCGTCGCAAAATCTATTTTCTGGCCTTGAGCGACCGTTACGATCGCCTTTTTCCAGTCGGGGCGCATGCCGCCGCCGCGACCAAATCGGCGGAACTTCCCCAGAATAACCATGGTGCGAATTTTATCAACTTTCACCTTAAACATCGTCTCGACGGCGCGCTTGATATCGGTCTTCGTCGCATCCGGAGCGGCCTCGAATAGATACTGATTATATTTCTCTTGATTCGCCGTTCCACGCTCGGTCAGGAGGGGCCGCACCAGAACTTCATGAAGAGATTTATCAGACATCATCATACTCCCTCAAACGACTTTCTAATTCCAGCGCGCACTGAGCTTCTCAAGAGCGGGCTGAGTCATCACGAGTTTCTTGCAGTCAAGAACCTCATAGGCATTCACATCCGCCGCAAGGCGGATCGCCACGGTCGGAATATTTTTGCTCGCGCGAACCAAGGCCGCATTCGGGGCGTCGAGAATAATCAACGTCTTTCCAACGCAGCCGAGCTTGCCAAGAACGGCCGCGAACAGCTTTGTTTTTGGTTCTTGAATCACCAATTCTTTGACGCAAATCAGGCCGCCGTCCTGTGCGCGGGCTGAGAGAGCCTGCGCGAGAGCGAGCTTTGCCTTTTGGCGTGGGTAATTAAGGCGCGCGCCGCGGCCCATGCGCGGTCCGTGGATGATAGCGCCGTGGCGCCAAAGACCGGAACGAATCGAGCCCGCGCGGGCGCGGCTGGTTCCCTTCTGCTTCCACGGCTTGCGACCACCACCGGAAACCTGCGAGCGGCTCTTTGTGTTTGATGTCCAGGCACGCTGGTTGGCGAGATAGACCGTAACAAACTCATGAAGAAAGCGACGCGAAGGCTTGTGGCCGAAAACAAGATCAGATAGCGCCACCGAGCCAACTTCTCCGCCGCTGACGTCGATGATTTTGGCATCCATACGCATTCTCTCCCCGCTTATTTCTTGACGGCACCAGGCTTGACGGCGGCCTTGATGATGTTGCCCATCTTATCCTTCTTGATCGCGGACTTGACGGCGTCAACGCGAACCTTCTTATTCTTGACGGTCTCGAAAATCGTCACGAGCCCGCCGCGGGGTCCGGGAACAGCGCCCGCGAGATAAATAAGGTTCTTTTCGGCGTCGACAGAAACGACTTCTATTTTTATAGTGGAGGTGGCGACATTGCCCAGATGACCCGCCATGCGTTGGCCGGGCATGACGCGCCCGAGAGAACGGCGAGAAGCCAGCGAGCCCGGCGAGCGCTGCTTGTCCGATGCGCCATGCGAAGCGGGCAGGCCGTGAAAATTATGACGCTTCATAACGCCCGCAAAGCCCTTGCCTTTGCAAATTCCTTGGACATCGACATAGTCGCCGGTCTTAAAAATGCTCTCAACAGTGACGGTTTGACCCGCAGCGAGGCCGATAAGATTTTCCGCGCGAATCTCGCGCACATGCTTAGCGGGGCGCACGCCGGCGGCCTTAAACTGACCGAGTTCGGATTTGTCGCAGGATTTTTCTTTGCGGGTGCCGAAGCTGAGCTGCACCGCGTTATAACCATCTTTTGAATCAGCGGTCTTGACCCGGAGAACGGGGCATGGGCCGGCCTGGATAATAGTCACGCCGTAAAGGTTCCTGTCCTTGGGGTGAAAAATTTGCGTCATGCCGATCTTCTCGCCCAGAATGGCGCGGAACGTCGCGGGTGCCTTCTTCACTCCGTCGCTTACGGCCAACGCCTCTGTCGTCTCCTGCTCGCTCATAATTTGTTTTCCTGAAAAATAGACGAAAAAAATCCCCTCTAGAAAGCCCGAGAAAGGCCGTCCGCTCAGCTCGCCTAGAGCTTAATTTCGACGTCGACGCCCGCCGGCAGATAGAGTTTCATCAACTCATCAACCGTCTTAGAAGTCGTCGAGTTCAGTTCGATGAGGCGCTTGTGAATCCTCATCTCAAACTGCTCGCGTGACTTCTTGTCGACATGCGGAGACCGCAACACCGTATATTTCTTGATGTGCGTCGGCAACAAAATGGGACCGGAAACAACAGCTCCCGTTCGCTGGGCCGTCTCGACTATCTTTCCGACGCTGGCGTCAAGGACGCGGTGGTCGTAAGCGCGAAGGCGGATGCGGATTCTTTGCTGCGGATCGCTCGTCTCGGTCATAGTATACCTTATTCTTTATTTAATTTTACAGTCAACGGGCGGCTTAACGCGCCGCGTTTTTAATAAAAAGTCTAACGGGTGCTCTTCTCTCCTGAGGCGATGGCGGCATTCGCCTTTTCGACGATGGCCTTGAGGACGTTGTTGGGAACTTCCTCGTAGTGGCTCGGCTCCATCGTAAACGACGCTCGGCCCTGCGAGATCGAGCGCACGACGGTCGCGTAGCCGAACATCTCCGAGAGAGGAACCGTGCACTTGACGAATTTTAAGTGCCCGCGATCGCCCATCTCGGAAATCTTCGCGCGGCGGCTGTTGAGGTCGCCGATGACATCGCCTGCGTACTGCTCAGGCGTGGTCGCCTCGCATTTCATGATCGGCTCAAGGATGGTGGGGTTCGCCTTCTTGCAGCCGGAGCGCAATGCCATGGCGCCGCAGATTTTAAACGCCATTTCATTGGAGTCCACGTCGTGATAGGAACCGTCAAGCAAGGTGACCTTGATATCGACGATCGGGAAACCCGCAAGCGCTCCGCCCTCAAGAGCCTCGCGCACTCCTTTCTCGACTGCGGGAATATATTCACGCGGAATGCGGCCCTGCTTGACATCATTGACGAATTCAAATCCCTTGTTCATCGTCTGCGGCTCGATCTTGAGGATGCAATGCCCATATTGGCCGCGGCCGCCGGACTGGCGAATAAACTTCCCCTCTTCGGTCACGACCTTGCGAATGGTTTCCCTGTAAGCGACCTGCGGCTCGCCGACATTCGCCTCAACCTTGAATTCACGCTTCATTCGGTCGACGATAATGTCAAGGTGAAGTTCACCCATCCCGGAGATGATGGTCTGTCCGGTCTCAACATCGGTCTTGATGCGGAAAGTTTGATCTTCTTCGCCGAGGCGCGACATCGCATTGGCCATTTTCTCTTCATCGGCCTTTGTTTTCGGCTCAATGGCGACTGAAATGACGGGCTCAGGGAAGGTGATCTGCTCAAGGAGAATGGGCTTGTCTTGATCGCACATCGTGTAGCCGACACGGCCATTCTTAAGGGCCACAGTAGCGCCGATGTCGCCAGCGTAAATCTCCTTAATCTCCTCGCGCTGATTGGCGTGCATGCGCAGGATGCGTCCGATGCGCTCGGTATTGCGATTGTTGCCGAACATCACGGTGTCACCGGCCTTCAGAACCCCCGAGTAAACTCTAAAAAATATCAATTTCCCGACGAACGGGTCGGTCTGGATCTTAAACATCAGCGCCGAAAAAGGCTCGCTGTCGGCGGCCCGGCGCTCGAGCGTCTTCTCGGGATCGAAAATATCTCGGCCCTGGGTCGGGGGCAAGTCGAGAGGTGATGGAAGAAAGTCACACACCGCGTCGAGCATGGGCTGAACGCCTTTGTTCTTATAGGAGGAGGCGCACAGCACCGGAAAAATCTTGCACCGCAGAACGCCCTTGCGCAACGTGCGGCGAAGTTCCTCCGCCGTAAACTTCATGTCGCCATTGAGATAGCGCTCCATGAGAGCATCGTCGAACTCGACGATCTTCTCGACCATGGTGGCGTGATGCGTCTCGGCCTGCTCCTTCATGTCGTCTGGAATCTCAACTTCGTCCCACTCGGCGCCAAGCTCTTCACTCTTCCAGATGAGGGCCTTCATCTTGATAAGATCGATCAGACCGACAAAGTCGGCTTCGGAACCAATCGGGAGCTGGATCGGCACCGCGTTGGCGCCCAGCATCTTGATGATTGATTCATACGACATGTAGAAATCAGCGCCCATGCGATCCATCTTATTGATGTAGACGATGCGAGGCACATGGTACTTGTCAGCCTGGCGCCACACGGTCTCGGACTGAGGCTCCACGCCCTGCACGCCGTCAAAGCAAACGACCGCGCCGTCTAAGACACGCAATGAGCGCTCGACCTCGGCCGTGAAATCCACATGTCCGGGGGTATCGATGATGTTGATGGCGCAGTCGCGCCACTTACAATAGGTTGCCGCCGCGGTGATCGTAATGCCGCGCTCGCGTTCCTGAGGCATCCAGTCCGTGGTCGTGGCGCCGTCATGAACTTCACCGATCTTATGGATGCGGCCGGTGTAATAGAGAATACGCTCGGTCGTGGTGGTCTTACCCGCATCAATATGAGCGATGATGCCGATGTTGCGGACTTTGTCGAGCTCTGATTCTCTAGGCATTAGCCTATTACCACCTATAGTGCGCGAAGGCGCGATTGGCTTCGGCCATCTTATGCGTGTCTTCGCGCTTCTTGAAGGCGACGCCTTCCTTTTTGTTCGCGGCCAGTATCTCCTCGGCCAGACGCTCCGACATCGGCTTTCCGCTCTTGGCGCGGGCGGCGTCGAGCATCCAGCGCATCGCAAGGGTCGACGAGCGCGTCATGGAAACTTCGATGGGCACCTGATAGGTGGCGCCGCCGACGCGGCGGGCCTTGACCTCAAGAAGCGGGCGAACATTCTCGAGAGCGCGGGTAAACACCTCAAGCGCGTTCTCCTTGGTCTTCTCAGCCACAAGCTCAAGGGCATCGTACATCACGCGCTCGGCTTTAGCCTTGCGGCCGGTGTGATCGAGCTTGTTGATTAATCGCGAGACGAGCACCGACTTGTAGCGATAGTCCGCGGGAGGCGGAGGGCGGCGATCTCGAGGGCGAAGTCCTTTGCGGGGCATAATTCTCTATCCTCTCTCTTGATTAGGCTTGACACAATAATAACTTTGCGAATTTTTGATATCGAGGCGGTACTCTGACAAGGCGCGGGAAGAGAGCATGCCGATAGGCATGCGACCGGGCAAGTGAGAGTGAAACATCGGCATATAAAAACACATGGTTATTATTGCGCCAACCCTTACTTGGCTGCTTCCTTTTTCGGGCGCTTCGCGCCATACAGCGAGCGTCCCTGTTTGCGGCCGTCAACGCCGGAGGCGTCCAAGACGCCGCGAAGAATGTGGTAGCGCACGCCTGGAAGGTCCTTGACGCGGCCGCCGCGAATCATGACAATCGAGTGCTCCTGCAGGTTGTGGCCGACGCCGGGAATGTAACCCGTCACCTCAATGCCGTTGGTCAGCTTGATGCGCGCGATCTTGCGCAAAGCCGAGTTGGGCTTCTTGGGGGTCGTGGTCTTCACCAAAGTACACACACCGCGCTTCTGCGGACAGCCCTGCAGGGCCGGCGCCTTGAGGCGGATTCGCTTTTTGGTGCGTCCAAGGCGGATGAGTTGACTGATCGTAGGCATGACGCTATCTCCTGATTGTTTAAAGCCGCTATGCCACGCTTGCAAGCGCTGCTTGCGCGGCCAGTTCGATTAGTTTTTCACGGGCCTGCAAGCCCGTCCCGGCCGGAATCATATGGCCGATGATGACGTTTTCCTTTAATCCCTTCAAGTAGTCTATTTGCGACGTTGTCGCGGCCTGCGTGAGAACGCGCGTCGTCTCCTGGAAGCTTGCCGCCGAAATGAACGAACTCGACGCGAGGGAGGCTTTTGTGATTCCAAGCAGAACGGGCTCGGCTTGCGCCTCTTTCCCGCCGCGCTCCTTTGTCGCGCGATTCTCAGAAGCGAAGATGAAGCGATTGACGATCTCACCTTTAAGAAAAGAGGTGTCGCCGGAATTATCCACCTTGACATTCTGAAGCATCTGTCGGACGATGCACTCGATGTGCCGGTCGGAGACCGCCACACCCTGAAGACGGTAGACTTCCTGAATCGCATTGACAAGGAATTCTTGAACTTCCTTGATGCCCTTGACGTGAAGAACATCATGCGGGTTGATCGCCCCATCGGTCAATGCCTCGCCCACGCCAACACGGTCGCCTTCGTAAACAACCAAATGCTTGCCTTGCGCGATCAGATACTCGCGGACCATGTCCGTCTCCTCGTTGCGAACGGAAACCTGGACGAGGCCCTTGGCGCCGATACCGAGGCCGACCACGCCTTCGATCTCCGAGATGATCGCAGGGTTCTTCGGCTTGCGCGCCTCGAAGAGCTCGGACACGCGCGGCAGGCCGCCGGTGATGTCCTTGGATTTCGTGATCTCCTGTGGGATCTTGGCCATGATGTCGCCGATATGAACGGATTGATCTTCAGCCACAAGAAGGATGGTGTCCGTCGGCAACGGGAACACCGCGACCTCCTTGCCGCCCTTTTCAACGACGACGCGAGGATTAAGGCGTTTGATCGCCCCCGTACCGCGTTCGCCGCGGCGAGCTTCCTGCTCGATGATGCGGCGCTCGACGATGCCCGTGATCTTATTGAGATCGGTGCGCAAGGACACGCCTTCGCGAACATCCCGAAGAACAACAGCGCCCTCATGTTCGGAAACAATCGGCATCGTGTAGGGATCCCACTCAGCGAGAAGTCCGCCGGGAGCGACCTTGTCACCGTCGACGATCTTTAGACGACAGCCATAAGGCAGCTTAAACTCGTCACTGGTGCCCGTGGCCTTGTCATGGACGAGCGCTACGCCCGCGCGGGAGACGACGACAACATGGCCGTCCTGGTTCTTGATCGTGCGCACGCTCTTAAACTCGACGACGCCTCCCTTGACCGACAGCGCATTGGAGCGCTTGGTAACGCGGGATGCGGCACCGCCGATATGAAAGGTACGCAAAGTCAGCTGGGTTCCAGGCTCGCCGATTGACTGCGCCGCGATGATGCCGACAGCTTCGCCGACTTCAACCATGCGGCCATTGGCGTTGTTCATGCCGTAACACTTGGCGCAGACGCCCATGCGGGCTTCGCAGGTAAGCACTGAACGGGCACGAATCATCTCCAGACCCGCGGCCTTGATTTCCATCTGCGCCTCGGCATTGACGAATTCATTCATTTCAACGATGGTCTTTTCGACCAGCTTCTTTCCTTCCTGCTCGGTAATAACGACATCCTCCAGAACAACGCGCCCGAGCAGGCGCTCATCCAGCGGCTCGATAATCTCGTCGCCGGCGGTGAGGTTGCCCAGGCGTATGCCGTTGATCGTGCCGCAATCCTCCTCCGTAATGACGAGGTCGTGCGTGGCATCGACGAGGCGGCGGGTCAGATAGCCGGCGTCCGCGGTTTTAAGCGCGGTGTCAGCCAGGCCCTTACGGCCGCCATGAGTCGAGATGAAGTACTCGAGGACGGTGAGGCCCTCGCGAAAATTGGAGACAATGGGCTGTTCGATAATCTCACCGACGCCGCCGGTCAATTTCTTCTGCGGCTTGGCCATCAAACCGCGCATTCCAGCCAGCTGGCGAACCTGCTGACGAGAACCGCGGGCGCCCGAGTCGGCCATGAGGAATACCGAGTTGAAGCGGGCCTCGCCCACCTTGAAGTCCTTATGCTCGTCCGCCTTCATCGAGTCGAACATGACGTCGGAGATGCGCTCGGTGACGTGGGTCCAGATATCGATGATCTTATTATAGCGCTCGGACTCGGTGATGACGCCGTTCTTCGCCTGCTGCTCGATCATTTTGACCTTTTTGCGGGCTTCGGCGATCTCCTCTTTCTTAATCTTCGGAATGTGCATATCCGAGACCGAGATGGAGAGGCCGGCGATGGTCGCGTAATGGTAGCCGGTATTTTTAAGATCATCAAGGAGCTGAACGGTTCGGAAGTGGCCGAGTTGCTTGTAGCACTTCTCCACAAGCACGGAGAGTTCCTTCTTGCCCTGGGGCTTATTGATGTAGCGCAGCTCGACAGGAACGATTTCATTAAAAAGGACGCGGCCAACCGAGGTGCAGTCCTTCCACAGCTTAGGGTTCTCGCGCTCACCCTTGGGGAGGGCTTCCTCGACAATCACATTGATCCCGCGCAGCTTAATGCGCGCATGGAGATCCACCTTGCGATTTTGATAGGCGGTCACAACCTCTCCTGAATCGACGAACACCATGCCCTCGCCCTTTTCACCGGATTTATCCTTCGTCAGATACGCCAAGCCAAGCACCATGTCGTGCGATGGAACCGCGATGGGTTTCCCGGAGGCGGGCGACATGATGTTGTTGGACGCCATCATCAGGAGCTTCGCTTCAAGCTGAGCTTCTTGGGACAGCGGCACATGGACGGCCATCTGGTCGCCGTCGAAGTCGGCATTGAACGCGGCACAGGTCAGCGGGTGGAGTTGGATCGCCTTGCCCTCGATGAGGACAGGCTCAAAGGCCTGGATGCCCAGACGATGAAGCGTGGGGGCGCGGTTGAGCAAGATGGGATGGTTCTTCGTGACAAACTCAAGAATGTCCCAGATCTCGGGGCGAACCTTCTCGAATATGCGCTTTGCCGCCTTCAAAGTGAGGCTCTCCGTTTTCATCAGTTCCCGAATGATGAAGGGACGAAAAAGCTCCAAAGCCATTTCTTTGGGAAGTCCGCACTGATTGAGCTTCAGGTTGGGACCGACCACGATCACCGATCGTCCGGAATAATCGACTCGCTTACCCAGAAGGTTCTGACGGAACCGGCCTTGCTTTCCCTTCAAGATATCCGAGAGCGACTTGAGCGGGCGGTTGCCGGCGCCGACGACGACGCGGCCGCGGGCGCCATTTTCAAACAACGCATCAACCGCTTCCTGAAGAAGGCGCTTCTCATTGAAGATCATCACTTCAGGCGCGCGCAGAGCCTCGATATGCTTGAGGCGATTGTTGCGGTTAATGATGCGCCGGTAGAGGTCGTTGAGGTCGGAAGTCGCAAAGCGCCCGCCCTCGAGGGGAACGAGCGGACGGAGCTCGGGCGGGATGACGGGGAGCGCCGTGAGGATCATCCACTGCGGCTCGTTGCCCGAGGCGATGAAGCCTTGCAAAATACGCAGTCGACGAATGAGCTTGGAGCGCTCGGCTTCAGACGCCACATTCGCAAGGGTTTCGATAATCTGCGCCGATTCTTCCTTTGGCTTCACCTTGGAGAGAAGGGTATGGATGGCGCCGGCGCCGATGTCCACCTTCAGCTTCGAACGAAATTCGAGGCGAGCCTTGCGGACCTCATCCTCATTGAGCAAATCTCCGGAATTGTACACAGCGCGGCCGGAGTTGTCGACGAGGTCCTCTAGAACTATATATTGCGCATAATAGACGACGCGCTCCAGGTCGCTCGTCTTCATATCGAGAATAATGCCGACGCGCGAGGGCGTCTTCTTGAGAAACCAGACATGCGCGACAGGCACGGAAAGCTCAATATGGCCCATGCGCTCACGGCGCACCTTCGACTCCGTCACTTCCACGCCGCAACGATCGCAGACTATGCCTTTAAACTTCACCCAGCGATATTTCCCGCAGGCGCATTCGAAATCACGGGCCGGCCCGAAAGTTCGTTCGCAGAAAAGACCGTCTCTCTCCGGTTTTAATGTGCGATAGTTGATCGTCTCCGGCTTCTTAACCTCGCCGTAAGACCAGTTGACTATCTGCTCGGGAGAGGCGATCGAAAGACGAATCGAATCGAAATCAAAAAAGTCCAGGGAATCCGACTTTTTCTTTTTCTTTCCGCCGAGCGATATTTTTTTTTCTTGGGTCGCGATGAAAGCCATGTTTATTTCCTCGCCGCTTCTTTTTCGTCTTCTTTAACGGACTTCCCGCCGGCGGCAACGCCCTTGGCTCCGAGCTTGAGAAGTTCAACGCTGAGACCAAGCGCCTGAAGTTCCTTAACAAGAACCTTGAAGGATTCCGGCACGCCGGGACGGGCGGGCGCTTCTCCCTTAATGATCGATTCATACATCTTCGTGCGGCCCTGGACATCGTCGGACTTGACGGTCAAGAGCTCTTGAAGCATGTACGCCGCCCCGTAGCCTTCAATCGCCCAAACTTCCATTTCACCGAAACGCTGGCCGCCGAACTGCGCCTTGCCGCCGAGCGGCTGGCGCGTAATCAGGCTGTAAGGTCCCGTCGAGCGCGCATGAATCTTGTCCTCAACGAGATGGTTTAATTTGAGGATATACATATACCCGATCGAAACCTTCTCATGGAAAGCCTCGCCCGTGCGCCCATCGTAGAGCGTAATGCGCACGTCATCTGACGGGAGATACTTATCCGGAACTCCATTGTCTCGTAGATGTTTCTTCGCCTGGCGGACCACGCCGTGAATCTCTTCTTCGGTAGCGGAGTCAAAAACCGGATTGATCGTCTGCACGCCGAGCGTATGCCCCGCCCAGCCAAGCATCGTTTCAAGCAACTGGCCGACGTTCATCCGCGAAGGAACGCCGAGGGGCGAAAGAACGACGTCAAGCGGCGTGCCGTCCGGGAGAAAAGGCATATCTTCCTCGGGGAGGATTTTGGCGACGACGCCTTTATTCCCATGGCGGCCGGCGAGCTTGTCGCCCACCTGGATCTTGCGGCGAGACGCGAGATAGACCTTGACCACCTTATTGACGGTCACGGCAAGGTCGTCTCCCTGCTTGATGTTTTCCTTCTCGCGAGCGGCGTCGGCGCGGAGTTTCTCATCCATCGCGGCGTAGAACGACTCCAGGCGGTCTTTCTCCTCCTTGCGCTTGGAGGAGGAAACGGCCTCAAGCGCCTCGAAAGAATCCTTGCGATGTTGCTTAAGAGACCCCAGATCGGCGTCCAATTTCCCCTGAATTAAATCAAGGCGCTTGCGCTCATCGCCCTTGGCAAGCTTCTCTCGGCGCACGAACACGCGGGTGGCGATCACCTTGCCGGACACACCCGGAGGAACGCGCAATGACGCATCCTGGACATCTTCGGCCTTCTTTCCGAAGATAACCTTAAGCAGGCGCTCCTCCGGCGTGAGCTGCTGCTCGCCCTTGGGCGTCACCTTGCCGACGAGCACATCGCCCTGGCGGACGACGGTTGAGGGGATCACGATACCCGTCTCATCAAGAGACTCAAGAGCCTCGGTGCCCACGTTGGGAATATCGCGCGTAATCTCTTCCGGTCCAAGTTTCGTGTCGCGAGCCTCTACTTCAAACTCGGAAATATGAATTGACGTAAAGACATCGTCTTTGACGAGCCGCTCCGACAAAAGAATGGCGTCTTCGAAGTTATATCCTTCCCACGGCATGAAGCCGACAAGAAGGTTTCTTCCTAAAGCCAATTGCCCTTGCGCGCATGCCGAACCGTCCGCGAGCGCATCACCGGCCCGAATGTGCGCTCCCGTCTCGACCGTCGTGGACTGATTGATGCATGTATCTTGGTTTGAGCGCGTGTACTTGCGTAACGCGTAAAGATCCATCGCCGCCTCTTGACCCTTCACGTTGTCTGCGGCGACCGCGATGAGATCACCGGAAGAGTAGATCACCTTCCCGGGACGCCGGGCCGTGACGCAAGCGCCGGAGTCGCGGGCGACCGTCTCTTCCATGCCCGTCGCCACTAAAGGCGGCTGGGGGATCAGAAGCGGAACGGCCTGACGCATCATATTGGCGCCCATGAGTGCGCGGTTGGCATCGTCGTGTTCGAGGAACGGCACGAGCGCCGCTGAAACCGAGATGACCTGCATGGGCGAGATGTCCATGTAGTCAACGCGAGACGGATCCACCACCGGAAAGTCTCCCCGCGAGCGCGAGGAGACGGTGTCGGTGGCGATCCTGTCCTTCTCGAGGGGAGTGTTCGCCTGAGCGACGATCATGCCGCTCTCGGCGTCCGCGTTCAGATATTCGACTTCGCCAGTGGTCTTGCCCTTGGAAACCTTGCGATACGGCGATTCAATGAGGCCGAACTCGTTGATTTTCGCATAAGAAGCGAGCGAGGTGATGAGCCCGATGTTCGGGCCTTCCGGAGTTTCGATAGGGCAGATGCGTCCGTAGTGAGTGTAGTGGACGTCGCGGACTTCAAAACCGGCCCTTTTACGATTGAGACCTCCCGGTCCAAGCGCCGATAAGCGGCGCTTGTGCGTGATCTCGGAAAGCGGATTGATCTGGTCCATGAACTGAGATAACTGTGATGTTCCGAAAAATTTTCGGATGATACCCACAAGCGGCGTCGTGTTGAGAATATTGCGGGGCGTCAACAGCGACTTGTCCTGAACGGACATTCGGTCGCGAATAACCCGGGACATTTGAGAGAGGCCCACGCGGATCTGGTTCTCAAGCAATTCGCCTACGCCGCGGACGCGGCGGTTGCCAAGAAGGTCGAAGTCATCGAGCTTGACGGGGAAGTTTCGATCAAGCAGATTGGGCACCGCGGCCTTCCACTGCGCGAAAGCGCTGGCGAAATCGGCAAGCATGAATCGATCTTTTTTTAGACCCTGCTTCATCACGTCCATGTCATCGTCGCCGTCTTTTTCGTGGAGGTCGATCAGCGCCAACTGCCCAAGCGGCTCCCCGTTGATCTGTTTCGCATATTCCGCGAAATATGTTTTATAGTCGCTAAGACCCTCATACTGAGCCCCGCGCGTCGGCATCGCGCTCGTCTTGGGCAAGCCGTCGGCCAAGTGCGTAACACCGCTGTTGAGAGCGATAATGTGCTGCATCGCCGCAATCACGTCCTCTAAGCACAGCGTGCGCCGCGTAAACGTCGGGAGGGCGAAATGCTTATGCTTGCGGCTGTCGGGACGAGACGTCACATCGCGGCGCGCCGCAAGCTTCCAGAGATAGTGGTGCAGTTTGACGGCGACCTTGTGCCGACCGACTTTCGAAAGGTCATACTTGCGCAAGTTCTTGAAGATTAGATTATCAAGATACGCCTCGGCCTGTCCGGGGACGATGAATTCCTGGCCGCGAAGCTTTTTGTAAATATCCTGCTGAGCTTCCTTCACGGACTTAATCTTGTCCTTGCGTAAAGTTTCAAGTATGGTTGGGTCGTCCTTTTCAGGATCGCCCGTGAGCGCTTTAATGCTGCCGACTTTCTTATCAAGCATCCGCTTGATAGACTCGTGCGTCACCTTCTTGCCGGCCTCGAGAAGAACTTCACCGGTGGACTGATCGACCACATCATCGCAGGAAATGCGGTGGAGCAACGCCTCCATCGTGGCAGGGCCGACTTCGATCGTCTCGTATGGATAGAAAATCTTCAAGATATCGGCGTCGGATTCGATGCCGCAGGCTCGAAGGAAACTGGTCGCCTCGAATTTCTTCTTCCGGTCAATGCGCACAAACAAAACGTTGTTGAGGTCGAACTCGAATTCAATCCACGCGCCGCGGTAGGGAATAATCTTCGCAAGGAACAGCTTCTTGCCGAGAGCCGATATTTTCTTCTCGTCATCCTCTTCGAAAATAATGCCGGGTGAGCGATGCAGTTGGCTGACGACGACACGCTCAGCGCCATTGATGATGAATGATGCGGTCGCCGTCATGATCGGAACTTCACAGACCACGACTTCCTGCTCGACGATCTGTTTAAGCTTACCGGAAGGCTGACGAGAAGAAAGACGAAGAATCGCCTTCAGCGGGCGCGCCCACGAAGAATCATGGTTCTGCGCTTCGAGCGCGGTCGCAAAACGCGGCGGCGCGAATTCATAGCGCACGAAATCAAGGACCATCGATCCATCCGATGACTCTATCGGGAAAACATCGAGAAATGCCGCCTGAAGACCGAGAAGTTGCCGGTCTTCAGGCTCGACGCCGAGCTGCATGAAATCACGGAACGAATTCGTCTGCATTTCCAATAGGTGGGGCATGGCCATCGCCTCTGGAATTTTGCCGAACTTGATCTGTTTCACGCGGATTCTCCCATACTCATCAATAGCTGAGAATTTAAAAACGACGGGACCGCCCCCTCAAAATAAGGGGACGGCCTCGTCTTCAGATTTGCCTCGTCCAGATTCCTACTTGAGCTCGACGGCAGCGCCCGCCTCTGCCAATTTCTTCTTCATCTCTTCTGCCGCGGCCTTCGCAAGACCTTCTTTAACGGTCTTGGGAGCGGCTTCGACAAGGTCCTTCGCTTCCTTCAGGCCAAGGCCCGTCAGCTCGCGAACGACCTTGATAACGTTAATTTTGTTGGCGCCGGCGCCGGTGAGGACTACGGCAAACTCCGTCTTCTCTTCGACAGCGCCCGCCGCGGGAGCGGCATGGCCAGCGGCGGCGGCAGGAGCGGCGGCGGCGGCCTTCACTCCGAACTTCTCCTCGGCGAGCTTGACGAACTCAGCGGCCTCAAGGACGGTCAACTGACCGACTGCATCAACGAGCTCTGCGGGCGACAACTTTGTAATACTCATGTCTTTCTCCTTTTTCTGACAGCTCCCTATTTGGGATTTATCCCCTCGCGAGGACTGCCGACTGCATTTTAAACGGCAGCCGCGCTCGATTCCTTCAGTTTATTCTCCAGAGCCTTGACCACAAGAATGGCATCGCGTGTTGGAGCCTGCACTATGCCGACGGATTGACTGACGAGCGCGTACACTAGGCCGACGACCTTGCCCATGAGCTCCTGCTTCGAGGGTAGTTTTGAAAGCTTGTCGCAGTCGGCGGGAGTCATCCATTTCTTGGAGACATAGCCGGCGCGAACTTTTATTTGCGGGTATTTCTTGGCAAGTTGCGCGAGAACCTTTGCGGGGGAAACCGGATCGTCATTGTCGGCCACGACCAGGCCGACCGGGCCCTTAAGCATCTTAGGGTCGACTCCATCGACGCCCGCATTTTTAAGGGCGTACTTGATCAGGGAGTTCTTAACGACCGCATAGCGGCACTTCAGGGGAAGAAGCTGCATGCGAAGTTCATCAAGTTCCACGAACTTCATGCCCTGGAATTCGGTGAAAAATAGGTGCGGCGCGGCCCTCAGCTTCTCGGCCAACGCTTTAGAGGTATCGATCTTCTGCTGCTTCGTCAGTTTCATGGTTGCACCTTTTTTGCGTCAACTCCAAGGAAAGACAAGACCCATAAAATTAAAAATGAGCCCGCTGGCGCTAAGGTAGCCAGGGCCCAATTTATGCGCCTCGAAATAAATGCACAACAACGACCACCCCGCTGATAGGAACACGAACATGCGCGAGCATGTCCACAAAGTTTTCAATGGATAATTAAAGAGATTAATGAGACCGGCGACGACCTACTCTCCCAACGCCGAGTTGGGCGTTAGTACCATCGGCCCTGGCAGGCTTAACGGCCGTGTTCGGAATGGGAACGGGTGTATCCCTGCCGGAAATATCACCGATCTCACTAATCTCTTGAATCATTGGCCCTGACGGGGCCGGTGGGAGTTTGGTTGAACGCCGCAAACGGCGACGTCATCATTCCGATTACAAGGGAATGAACTCCACAAGTATATAGCAAATTAAGTTGAGTAAGAGTAAACATCTTCACTGGCTTATAAAAAGCGCAGATCGAAGAATACGGCCAAGCCTCTCGGACGATTAGTACTGCTTCGCTTAAGACCTCGCGGCCCTTACACTCGCAGCCTATCAAACAGGTAGTCTTCCTGTGTCCTTTTGGGGTCTTGCGACCCGGGAAACCTTATCTTGAGGAGGGTTTCACGCTTAGATGCTTTCAGCGTTTATCCCTTCCGAACACCGCTACCCAGCGATACCCCTGGCGGGATAACTGGCATACAGGCGGTTCGTCCATCCCGGTCCTCTCGTACTAGGGACAGCTCCTCTCAAGTTTCCTAACGCGCATGGTAGATAGAGACCGTCAATCTGTTACCGCTCTTTCCGAGCGACTCGGATGTTTCCACCGAGTTCTGCATGTTACCATGCAGTTCGGACTATATCTTCATTCGACCTTCAGATCGAAGCCTGGCGTGTAGTCTCTGAGGATCCCAACTTCAATGCCTTTATCTGTTCTTTGCCCTTCGCCGTCAAGTGCAGCTTTGCGGCCTGCAGCTCAACTGCTTGAGCGAACCGCTCGAACTGATCTCGCTTGACTATCGGCGGATGTTCCCTGAAGAAGGGAACGATTATCCTCGACAGATCGGAAATGTTCTTAACCACGTAGACAAACGTTCCGGCTTTGTCATACTTCGGCTTTACATATCCACATCCGAAGAATCTCTGCATCTCGTCCAGGACAAACCGCTGCTTCTGGCTCGCTTGGAACTCGCAGGCGATCCTCGCGGAGTGAAGAATGTAAAAACATCCTTCTCCGTCAACGAATCCACGAATATAATCAAACGTCAACATTTTGTTGGTTTCCTGCGGATTGTCCTTCGCTTATCTAAGGCGAAGGGTTTTCCCGCATATGGCCAAGTTTATAGACAGCAAGTATCTCTACTGTCTCACGACGTACTGAACCCAGCTCACGTACCGCTTTAATGGGCGAACAGCCCAACCCTTCCCACCTGCTCCAGCGGGAGGATGCGATGAGCCGACATCGAGGTGCCAAACCTGGTCGTCGATGTGAACTCTTGGA
>CAZGVK010000145.1:0-10346 GCA_964529095.1 uncultured Elusimicrobia bacterium | reverse complement strand
GCCGCGGCCGAAGCGGCAAAGAAAGCGGCGAGCATTCCCCATCCCGCCCACAGGAAATCACCGCGCGACATCACCGCAGGCTTGACGGCGGATTTGGACGCTGCTACGGGCGCCGGATTCAGAGGCGGATTCGGATTGGTTTCGCTCATATGTTTTTTTATAACGTCTGCGCGGTGAAAGCGGATGCTCGACGTCAAAAAATAACAATTAGCGCGGAGACTGTCAAATTTGAGACGACGGCCGGTTCGATGACGTCTTGCTTCTTATCTTGTCTTATCTATGGAAGCGGCTCGTTCAAGAACCCACGCCTCGAATCCCGCATGAGGCATCAAGGTTCGTCCATCCCAGACATAGTCGAGCCCCGCGAGATCGCCTACGATCTTGCCTTCGATGCCGCCGCGCGCGATCAGAAGGGGCACGACGAGCACGCGTCCGTCTTCCGAGGCCGCTGAAACCAGTCGCCTCAATTGAGCCACCGCCGCGGCGCGCGTCGGCGCGGGCGCATCGTCGCGCAGCATGGCGGTCGCCACAGCCTTGAATTTTCCTCCCGCCTTCACGGAAGCGGCCACGCTTCTCAGAGAGGCTTCCCAGGAGGGAAGAGCGGCGTCATCAGTGGGGCCGTGCGCGACAAGGACAACGGTCTCGCTCGCGGGATTTCGCGACAAGGCCCGCGCTCGTTCCAGGAGAATCGTCGCCACCAAGGGATGATCATCGAGCGCCGCTGTAACGACTATCACTGCGCGCGCCTTAACGCGCGCCAGCGAGAACGTGTGCGTATGCGCGCCTGCGCCGACGGCATGGCCTCGATGAGCGGCAGCCATGCGCGCGTAAGCCTCGCGCAGAACCGCGGAGGGTTTCTCCGCAAGGCCAAGAGCGTAGCGCGTCTGATCGAGGACCTCGGATCTGCTCTGCGCAAAGAGCGGAACCGCAACGATCTTTTTGACGCCGCGCTTCTCCAGGCGATCGATGGCCGCCTGGAGCGCTGCCGGATCAGCCATGCCGAGCGCGCTCTCGACGGGCACGCGCGCGTTCACGCGCGCGCGCAAGGTCTCGATCTCCTTGTTCCAAGAGGCGTCTCCGCCGTGCGCGAGGAGCAAAATTCCATAAGGCGCAGACGCTGCGCGGACTATGACTGCAAGCAGGATCAGCGCGGGCGCTATCGTCATAAAATATTCTCCTCCTCAGGAAGTGTATCACCCCGCACAACGCGAGGCAGGCATTAAACCAAAAGGAAAACCCAAGGGATAGAATCCCTCACTGAACGCCCGCGATCAGAAACCCATGACCATCGAGAGCGCGCCCTGATAAATATCGTTGAGGCCGAGCGAGGTGGCGCTGCGAATCGTGGACTTGCCCATCACCCAGTATGAATACTCGAATTTAAGGGCAAAGCGCTCGGCCATCTGCCAGTGGATGCCGCCGGTATATTTGCTGATCCGGCGCGTGACAAAGGGCGCCTCGGTGCGATAAGCGGTCAGAGACTCGAAAATCGTGCTCCCGTCATTAAAGTTGAGCAGGAAGTCGAGCAACGGTCCGCGCCGGTACATTTCGTTATAGACGAGGAGTCCAGTCAAGCGTCGACCATACGGAGGTTGGCGCATCAACGGAAACGAGCTTTGAATGAAATAGCCGTACAAGTGCTCGACCTGACGCGTGTGAATGACCGGTGCCGCCAGCGTAGGCGCAGCGGGTGTTGAGCCGGACGCCAGAATGGGTGTGAGAAAATGGTTCCGGCTGTACGCAACCTCGCCGGACAGGCTGATGCCCCGGTATTCAAAGGAGCAATCCGCGTTCCACATCTCGTAATTCAAATAGCCCTCGAGATCATAGTTGCCGCTCATGCCGGAGAGGCCCAGGTAAGTGCCGGTCAGGTCGGCCGCCCGCTCCGGCACGGGCCAGGGCAGGCGCAGGTCTCCGAGCGCGAACACGACTCTGCCGCCGACGGTCTTGGCATTGTTGTTGTCGGCAAGGTTGTTATTTCCATGGCCAAAATCAGGCACCGCGCCGCTTGTGTCGGGGCCGGGAATTCCCAGGTTCGAAGGATTGGGAAAAGTGCGCAGGCGATTTTTTGACTCGCCGATGCCGTTGATGATAAACGCGGTAATCTCGCTCGGGACAAGCGGATGGACGCGCACCGGGTACCAGCTCCAGCGCAGGCCGATGTCGCTGTAGCCGTAGCTGATCGGCGGGCGCGGCGAGTTCGGACGCACGACAAGATCGAGACTGTCCGGCGAGGCGTAAAGCAGTGGACGCGTCACCGCGAGATACTGATCGGGTCGGTAGAGTTCGTTGTAGCGCCCGAACGGGACCAGAAACTGGCCGAACTGAAACTTCAGACGCCGTATGCCCTCATACTCCACATAGGCCTGACTCAAACGCGGCACGCCCCGGCCCGCGGTCGGCAGATTCAACTCAATCAGCGCCAGAACATCCGCGACCACCGTGCTTTTCGCGCCGAAATACAAATCCGCCAAATAGACCTGATTCTGAATCTGGGTCTCAAAACCGGGTTCGCGCGGACCGACATTGCGCCAATTCAGGGAAGCGGCGCCGAACAACTGCACTTGCGCCAGGCGCCCGGACACGCGCATGACCGCCGGGCTGAGGGTTGAAGAATCAACCTCCGCCGCTTGGGCGCGGCGAGGCCCTGCAAAGGCCAAAACGATCGCAATTTGACAACAAATAGACGATGATGTACGATGGATCATGCTGGATGAGTATAATGTTTTTTCCAGCGACGTGCCATGTGCCGCAAGGGAGAACCTGCATGACTCATATCATCGTCGAAGGCTGTCTGGGCGAAGTGTACGCCGCGTGCGTTGATGTCTGCCCCGTTGAGTGCATCCACCCGGGAGACTATAAGGACGAGAAGTTCATGATCATCAATCCCGATGTCTGCATCGACTGCGGAGTCTGCCTCCCCGAGTGTCCGATCGGCGCGATCAGGGGTTCGGCTGATGAAGATCCCGCTTGGGCGAAGGTCAATGCCGACCTTACCCCGGCCTTCAAGGACCATCCCAAAGTGACGCCGCGCGCTCCCAACGACCCTCCTCATAAGCCGGCAAACAAGCTCGTGAAGTAAGGAGTCGCTTCTTTCATCGCGAGCCTTCAGTGCCTAAAAAAGCCGGGCGACCTCTCTGGTCGCTCTGCTTTTTATTTTTCTTCTTCTTTGAGCCGGCGCAAGCCATGAACTACAACGTCCTGCACCGCACGCCGCTTGACGCGGCCGGATCCCGCGCTCTAGGCCTTGAGCGCCTGCCTCTGAACGAAGGCCTGTTCCGAACCAAGACCGCGACGGCAACGCTCGAATCGCGCGATCTCTCGGCACCCTTCGGCTTTGATGATCTCGTCGGCTCGCTGACCGCGGAAGTTCCTAGCGGCGGCGAGATTGAGTTTTATGTGAAGGTCCTCATTGAAGAAGGCTGGACGGATTGGTTTGCTCTCGGCAAACTCGGTCCCGACGGCTGGACTTCTCCTGTGAACATTCTCGGCGCGAGCGCTGTCGGCGGAGCGGTGGATGTGGATACGCTCAAGCTCAACAAGAAGGCCACGGCGTTCCGTTACCGCCTCAAGTTCAAGGCCGGTAAAAAGGCCGTGCTTCTGCGCTCCGTCGCGGTCGCTGTATCGGATGCCTCGGCGATGGAAGCGCCTTCCGCTTTTACAGCGGGGCCCGCGGTTCGAGATCTCGGTCTTTTTCCCCGCTCGCAGGGCGACGCGCAGGAAAAGTACCGGCACAACATATGCTCACCGACGTCGCTTGCCATGGTCCTCGAATACTGGGGCTTGAATCAAGACCTCGAGCAGGTCGCCCGTGCGGCACAGGACCACGGATCCCTCTTGTTCGGCAACTGGCCCGCGAATGTCGCCTATGCCGGCTCTCTCGGTCTCGAAGGCCAGGTGTCTCGCCTCGAGTCGTTGACCGACATCGAGGCGGAAATAGCGCTGAGCCGCCCGGTGATCGTCAGCGTGACTTTCGGCGAAGGCGAACTTCCCAATTCTCCGATCGCGAAAACCCGCGGCCACGTCATGGCCATCGGAGGCTTCACGCCCGCAGGCGACGTCATCGCCTACGATCCCGCGGGCAAAGGCAAGGAGAATGTGCGCCGCGTTTATTCGCGCGCAGCTTTCCATAAAGCCTGGCGCGTCAATAAACGCGGCCTCGCCTATCTTCTCGGCCCCACTTTTCCCCGTCGGCTCACCGTCGGCGTTCCTGTCGCCGATCTGTGGTCGACGCCGACGAGCCGTGCCGGCGTCAAGCTCGATGACGCAAGGCATCTCTCCCAGCTTCTGTATGGCGAGAGCGTCACAGCGCTCGAGGTCAAGGGCGCCTGGGTCCGCGTGCGCGCCGAGGAACAGGAAAGCTTCCTGCCTGCCGGCAGCTGGCAGGGCTACCCGGGCTGGGTCAAAGCCGACGCCTTGGTCTCAGCCGCCCCCCCACTCAATGGCCCGATCGTGCGCCTGCGCCAGGCCCTGCTCCGGCACGGTGAAGACTTCTTGGCGTTCTCCGTGGGCACGCGCCTCTCGCCTATTTCCGAGAACGGCGGCGCCATGCTCGTGCGCCTGCTCGACGGCACGACCGCCTCCATCTCAACAGATGCGCTCTATGCAGCACCCGTCGAACCGACGACCGTCTCGCGCGCTGAAATCATCCGCATCGCCGAACTCTTTCTCGGCACGAGCTACTACTGGGGCGGGCGCTCCGGCGTCCAGCCCAACCTTAAGATCGGCGTAGACTGTTCCGGCCTGGTCAGCCTGGCCTACCGTATCCACGGGCGAAACCTGCCGCGCGATTCGCATGAACAGAAGCTTCGCAGTCGTCCCGTACGCAGCGCTGAGCTGCAAACCGCGGATCTCATATTTCTGACCGATGACGCGAAAAGCGACCTCATCACTCATGTGATGATCTTCACCGGCGGCGACGGCATCATCGAAAGCCGCAAATCCCTGGGTCGAGTTCTGCGCACGACCTTCCTCGCGCGTTTCGGTCAGCCGCTTGCGAAAATCGAATCCGGCGACAGCGTGGTCGACCTGTCTTTTGCGCGGCCCCGTCGCCGCCGCATTTTTTTCGGCTCGTATTTCCAGCGATGAAAACAAAGCCCCTCATCCACTTCGTCGGCATCGGCGGAGCGGGCATGAGCGCGTTGGCCCAAATCCACGCCCTTGACGGCGGCCCGACCACAGGATCCGATCGCGACTTCGACCGCGCGCAGGCCCCTGAGCTGCGCTCCCATCTTTCCGCCCTCGGCGTGCGCCTTTTCTCTCAGGACGGAAGTGCTATCACCCGCGAGACGGATCTCGTCGTGCTTTCCACCGCCATCGAAGAGACCAATCCCGAGGTCGCTGCGGCGAACGCTCGGGGCATCCCTCTCATGCACCGGTCTGAATTCTTGGCCGATTATGTCAAAAAGATGCGCACGATCGCGGTCACCGGCACGAGCGGAAAATCCACCGTCGTCGCAATGATCTTCGAGGTTCTCGAGGCCGCAGGGCGCGAGCCTTCGGTCATTACCGGCGGAAGCCTTCTCGCGCTCAAGCGGCGCGGTCTCACCGGCAATGCCTGGCGCGGCAAGTCGAACCT
Organism: uncultured Elusimicrobia bacterium; assembly: GCA_964529095.1. GTDB lineage: Bacteria > Elusimicrobiota > Elusimicrobia > UBA1565 > UBA9628 > GWA2-66-18. The sequence goes on along the minus strand of CAZGVK010000145.1, from coordinate 4,768 downwards.
CCTCGTTATCGAGGCCGATGAGAGCGATGGTTCGTTGGTCAACTACAAGCCAGCCGTAGGCGTCTTCCTTAATCTGACCAAGGATCATTTGGAAGTTCCCGCTCTGCGCGATATTTTTAAAAAATTCAGGGTCAACGCGGCGCAAGCTCTTGTCAATGCCGATGATCCGGAGCTGGCTGACATCCGCGCCGACTCGACTTTCGGTTTAGAGCACGGCGATCTGCGCGCGGAGCGCCTGCTGCTGAATGCCCGCGGCTCGCATTTTCATATCCAGGGCGTTGCCTTCGAGCTTCCCCTCCCGGGCCGCCACAATGCCGCCAATGCCGTGGCCGCCGTGGCGGCCTGCCTCAACGAAGGCGTGAGTCTCCTCGGGTGCAGCCGGGCCCTGGCCTCTTTTCAGGGCGTCACGCGCCGCTTCCAAATTTTAGGAACAGCGCGCGGCGTGGAAGTCATCGATGACTTCGCCCACAACCCGGCCAAGGTCACGGCGACCTTGACCGCGGGTCGCCTGCGCGCCGGCCGCATACTTGCGGTCTATCAGCCGCACGGCTTCGCCCCGACCCGCCACCTCAAGAACGAGCTCATCGCCGCCTTCGCGGAGGGCCTTCGCCCGCAGGACCGGCTTTGGCTCCTCGACATCTACTATGTCGGCGGCACCGCCAGCAAGGATATATCATCAAAGGATATTGTCGAGCCGTTGCGCGCGCTGGGCTTTGCCGCCTTCCACGTCGCCGCTCGATCCATGATTGCCGCCTCGATAGCGGCCGAGGCCCGCGCGGGCGACCTGGTGATCGTCATGGGCGCGCGCGATCCCTCGTTGTCGGAATTCGCCCGCGCCATTTTGACGGCGCTGGAAGGTAAAGTTGATAGAATTGAAGCCGATGAGAAAGTCTGAGCGGAAGCTTCCTTCTTTCATCCGGCATTGGAAAGCGTACGCGTTGTGCATTGTTTTTTCCCTCACGCACTCTCATTGCAAATCAGAGATCATCGGCGCCATTGCCGTAACGGCCCCGGCGGCTTCATCGGCCCCGGTGGCCTCAGCGGCAGCGCGCCTCTCTCCAACGCGCTCGACCGAATCGATCGTCTTCATCTGGCCGCCCGAGAATATGCCGCTGACAGCCGACGGCGAGTTTATCTTCGGCTCGGTGACTCCTGCAACCGCTTCTTTTACGATCAACGGTGCTACGATCACGGTCCACCGTGACGGCGGCTTTCTCGCCTGGCTGCCGATTTCTCCCGGCACCTTCACCTTCCACGCAGAACTGACCTTATCCTCGGGCACGGCGATCAGCGAGCGGCATATCATAGTCCCCTTCCCCTCAACGCCGCTGACGGGCAAACTCGCCATCGACAAGATGTCTCTATTCCCAAAATCAGATCTGGAAATGCGCGGCGGCGACCTGCTGACGGTCCGCATGAAGGGCACGCCCGGCAAGCCCGCGCGCTTTCGTATTGGCAAGCAAGACTGGCAACCGCTGCACGCCGTCAACGCAACGCTCGGCATCTATGAAGGAACGCAGCTGCTGGCGCCTGGCGCGGACTTTGATGCGAGCCAGATTGAATACGAGCTGGGTCGAGGGTGGTCCAGGGTCAAGGCAAAAGCAACGGCGCTCATATCGGCGTCCGCAAAACCCTTCGCCATCGCGACGATCAAAATGAGCACGGCCGGCTACGCAAGCATCAAGACCGGACCCGCCAATGGCTTCCTGATGTTTCCTCTGCCGGGCACGCGCCTGGTCGTGACGGGACGCGAGGGCGTCTTTCTGCGCGTGCGTCTCTCAGACGCCCTGTCCGGTTGGATCGAATCCAAGGATGTCCAACTTTCCTCCGGACCTCCTCCCCATGCGGTGATCTCCACGATCAAGGCTGTAAAAACAGCGCGTGGCGCCGCCGTTGCGATCGGCATGTCGGAGAAGGTCGCCTTTGACGTCGAGGCGTCGGCCCGGCTCGACGCGGTCACCGTTCGCCTCTACAACGCAACCGGCCACACCAACTGGATGATCAACGACGCGCCGGAATTTATTTCGGAAATCCGTTGGCGCCAAGAGGCAACCGACGTCGTGGCCGTGACGATTTTCATCAAGCCCAACGGAATGTTGTGGGGTTGGCATTCGAGCCATGAAGGCGGCTCTTTGCGTCTGGACATCCGGAATGCACCCAACATTTCGGAATCGCGGCCGTTATCCAACATCACGGTCATGCTCGATCCCGGCCATATGCCTTCGGCGACGGGATCGACCGGACCTCTTGGCACCAAAGAGATGGACGCAAACTATGCGATTGCGCTCGCCATGAAAGCCCGCCTTGAACATGAGGGGGCTTCAGTCCTCCTGACCCGGAACAGCCCGCTCCATGAGGTCTCGCTCTTGGACCGCCCCAAGCAGGCCGTCGAGCGCGGCGCGGATCTTTTCGTGAGCCTCCACAACAACGCTCTGCCCGATGGAGAGAATCCGTTCGCCAAGCCGCGGGGATTTACCATCTTCTACTATCACCCGCAAAGCCTCGAGCTTGGCCGCGCCGTGCGCGAATTCTACCGCGCAAAAATAACACTCCCCGATGAGGGCCTGGTTTGGGGCAACCTGCTCGTTGCCCGTCTAAGCGCGGTGCCGGCGATTCTCGTGGAGAACGCCTACATGATGTTCCCCGAACAGGAAGCGCTCCTCAATGACGCCTCCTTTCGCGACGAACTCGCCCAAGCTCTCGTCTCCGGTCTCGAAAAATTCCTGCGCTCCACGCGCAGACAGCCCTAGCCGTCATTCTAAAAAAGCAGCCTGGTCGCCGCTATTTCAGGCGATCTTGTCTGCCGGAAAGTGCCGCGCTGCAAGCGCGTCGTAGCGAGCGACTGCCGCCTTCACGAACCCGCGTTTCTCGGCGAAGGTGCCGTGAAAGAACGCGCCCTTAAAGCCGGCAACGACGAGGCGCTTGAGCTCCACGCGGGTGACAGCCGCGTGCTCGCACACCAACTCTATTTCGCGCGAGACCGTCGTGTTTGATACGAGGCGGTTGTCCGTGCCGATGGACACCGATAGGCCGTGGTCGATCATCTTGCGGATCGGGTGCGAGGCCAAGGTCTTTAGAGACGGGATCGTCTGTAGATTGCTCGTCACGCAGACCTCGATGCCGATGCGTTGGCTGGCGAGGTAGTTTGCGAGGTCTTCCACATACTTCTTGCGGTCCTCGATCTTGGGGTCCTGAATCATCTCCTGCGTGAATAAGAAAGTGCCGTGACCGATGCGATTGGCGTGGCACTGAGTGATCGCCTGCCAGATGGATTCGGGGCCATAGGCCTCACCCGCGTGCACGGTCTTGCGCAAGAAGTGGTTGTGCGCGTATTGGTAGGCGGCCCAATGATCGGCAGGCGGGTAGCCGGCCTCCTCTCCAGCCAAGTCAAAGCCGACGACAGGAACACCCTCCTGGGCGAGTTCGACGCCCGCGCGCGCAAGTTCAAGGGAGGCCGCCGCGTAGACCTCATCCTTCGGGGCGTGCTCCATGAGGCGCAGCATATCTGCAAAATAGGGCGACATCCCCTTTTTGAAGCGGCGCATCGCGCAAAGGATGATGCCGTAGTGAAAGGGGATGTCTTCGCCGGATTTCACGGCTTTTGAATTATTGTGGGCCTTGGCGCCGGACGCAAGCCCTGAGGCGACGGCGCGCACGATGTCGCGCACGCTGGAGGAGGCCGTCACTTGGAGTTGCGGCGCAAAGCGCACCTCGATATAGCGCACGCCTTCAGCAGCATTATCCTCGATGAGCTCTTGAGCGACACGGGAGAGATTTTCCAAATCGGAGAGCACCGCGCAAGTGTACATGAACCCATGCAGATAATCCGGGAGGTCCTTATAGGATTCTTTAAAAACCAGCTTCCGGAGGCCCGCTTCCGAGTAGGATGGCAACTTAACCTTCGCCTCGCGGGACAGTTCGATCAAGGTCTTGAGCCGCAACGAACCGTCGAGATGGAGATGCAGGTCGGACTTAGGGATAGCGGTGATAAATTCGGAGGTGATGCGGTCTTTCATTGAATTCGCGTGGGCACGCTGAACCCAGCCGCGATAGCCTACCAAAATCACGCGCTTCGGCGTTCTCTCTTTTTGGCCGCTTGACGAGAGGATGCTGCACGGATATCATGCTTCTATGCCCGACCTTCCTGATTTTGCGAAGCAGGCCAAAGACGCCGTCGTCGCGGGCATCACGGCGAACCCGCGAGCCGGCGCCGCGTTGACGGTGCCGATCATGTGTCAGCAAATCTCATACGCCGCCAAGATAAGCGTGGACCACAAGTCGGCCATCGTCGCCGTTTCTCGCGGCTCGATGCAGGCGGTTCTGCTCAGCGGACAGAGCGTGCCTGAAGCCGCTATCGCGTTGCTTGAGTCGTTGCCCAACATCAGCCTCATGATGAGCGCGGGACCGGAAAACCTCATGTCCTGGGTGATGGAAGGCATCGCCGACGTCACCCCGATGGCGGGCGCTGAAGTGCGCGATGCGCTGCGCGTCAGTATCGAGGAAAATTTTATGGGAACGTCCGTGATTTTCAACGGCTTTTGCGAAGCGGCCGCGCGTCGCGGCTAGACCGGGCGAAACCTTGATGCCGCATTGATGCTTGTTCGTGTCAAGCCGGATTTTGACGGTGAGATCAGTCCGAGTCGTCGTGGTTGCGATCAAATTCACCTCAGGCGGAAGCAGGTTAGCGCGCGACCTGCTTCCGCCGGTTTGTCGAGGCGTCAGGATTCAACCTAAAACTCCAATGGCGAATGTTGCCACTATGCCGGCC
>CAZGVK010000144.1:0-3223 GCA_964529095.1 uncultured Elusimicrobia bacterium | reverse complement strand
GCTGCTTTATTGAAAATTTCTAGTCACCGTGCAAAGTGCTAGGCATCGGGAACTTAAGTCACCGGACTGAGTCCTTGCCCTGGCGTTTCCCTTCCCGTCCACCGGATGCCTTCGCCACCGCGCGCGTCGAACGGATAGGGTTTTATCCGCAGTGCGGAGCATTGCGGATAAAATCCGGTTGGACAAAGCCGCTTTGCCGGGGGAGCCGATTGCCTTCGGTCCAACTCCCGTTTCCGTAACCCTGGCCCTAGTCTAGCGCATGCCCGATGCCTTGGGCAATGCCGCATGCTATGTGATTTCTAACGGGGGCATCTTAGGCCGGGGTGGGGTTATGCGGGCGCTCAGGCCGGCGACATTGAAGGGAATCGCGGCGGGAAGGGCCGGGTGGAGCAGCGGCGGGATGGAAAACTGCGTCTGCCACCGGTCGGCTGGGCGGATGCCTTCGAACCGGCAAAAGACCTGCCGCCGCGCCGGTGCTGGGGCGTGGGCGGGAACAAGGCAGGGCGATCGACCTGGGGGAACTTGGGAGGTCATGAGGAATCGAACCTCGGGACCGGCAGGGGGAAGTGAGGCCAGGCATTCATCGGCAGGGCTGGCAATTCGGCGACGACGGTCATGACGCCGGTCTTGCAGGAGGGGCACTGCGCGGGGTTGTTCCCCGTCAGTTGGCGCAGGCGCTCTTGGGTGGTCAGGGGTTGCGTTTCGGGAGGTTCCGGGGACAGACCCAGCAGTTGGCGGCAACGTTGAAGATCGCGGCCCTTGCAGCGGTTGGCCAGAAACCCGTAATGCCGGATGCGCATGAAAGAGGCGGGGAGGGCATGCAGGAGGAAGCGGCGAATGAATTCCTCGGCCGGGATGGTCATGGACTTGAGGCTGTCGCCGGCCCTGCGGTCCCGGTATGAAAACGTCACGTTGCCGTCTTGGACCGCGAGTATGCGATGGTTTGCGATGGCGACGCGGTGGGTGTAGCGTCCGAGATAGTCGAGGACTTTTTGGGGACCCCCGAAAGGCGGCTTGCAGTAGACCACCCAGTTCTTGAGGAAGAGCTGTGAGATCAAACCGGAAAATCCCGCCGGGGCGGCCAAGCCGGCCGTTCGGCCCGGGAAGGCGAGCTGCCGCTGAGCGAAGCTATCTTTGAGGAGGTCGATGAACTTGCCTCGGAAGACCTGGGCAAGCGCTTTGACCGGGAAGAGGAAGTCCGTGCGGGCGGCAATCCAGCGGCGGCCGTCCGCAGACAAGGCGCCGGCGGGAATGAGGCAATGGAGGTGAAAATGATCCAACAGCTTCTGGTCCCAGGTATGCAGGACGGCCAGAAAGCCGATCTTTCCGCCGAGGCCGTTGCCTGGGTTGCGGCCGAACTGACTCAGGGTCCGTGCAACGGCATCGAACAAGAGCTTGAGAACCACCGCCTTGTTGCACAGGATGAGAGGATTGAGTTCGTGGGGCAAAGTGAAGACGACATGGAAGTACCCGACGGGCAGCAGCTCGGCCGTGCGGGCCTCCAGCCAACGCGCTTTGGCGAGCGCTTGGCACTTGGGACAATGACGGTTGCGGCAAGAGTTATAGGCGTACCTCTCGAAGGCGCAATTTCCGCAACGCTCGACATGCCCGCCCAAGGCGGGGGTGCGGCAGGCCGTTATGGCCCGCATGATTTTAAGGTGGCTGAGCGGTGGCGGATGCGAGCGGCGGTAGTCTTGGCCGTGGAGGCGCAAGACGTCGGCGACCTCCCAACGCGGCCTTGACCGGCTCGTCAACCCCGCCGCCCCATGCGCATGGGCGGCTGGCATGGCGCCGCTACGGCGTGGGTAAGCGTTTCTTCTTTGTTATGGCCAGCAGATCCAGCGGCTTGCCCGGCGCGCCAAGGTTTTTTTGGGTGACGCGCGTGTAGCGCTGCGTGGACATGATGGATCGATGGCCGAGCAAGGACTGTAGGGTGCAGAGATTAGCGCCGGCCTCCAGCATGTGGGTCGCGTACGCGTGGCGCAGCGAGTGGATGCCGCCGGTCTTGCGGATGCCGGCCTTGAGCTTGGCTTTGACATAGATCTGATAGGCGGTATCGATAGGCATGTGCTGGTCCGGTCGGTGGCCCGGGAACAGCCATGGGGAGGGGCGATAGGCTTTCCAATATTCGCGCAGCTCAAGCAGCAGGCGCGGCGAGAGGGTGGTGTAGCGGTCTTTGCGACCCTTGCCTTGCTCGACGCGGAGCATCATGCGGTTGCCGTCGATGTCCGTGACTTTTAGTCGGACCGCCTCGCCGACGCGCAGCCCGGCGGCATAGACGGTCTTGAGCAGCGTGCGATGCTTCAAGTTGGCGGTGACGGAAAACAGACGTTCGAGTTCCTGCGCGCTGAGGATTTCCGGCAGGCGCTGCTCGATCTTGCGGGGAGGGATGGCCAGGCAAGTCGAGGTCCTGCCCAAGGTCGTGCCATAGAAAAACTTCATCCCGGAGACCTGCTGATTGCAGGTGCTCCAAGCAACTTTGCGCACGTTAAGCAGGTGCAGGATGTAGTCTTGGATTTCGCGGTCCGTCAGTTGGTCCGGCGACCGCTTATAGTGTTTAGCCAAGGAACGCACCCCGTGAAGATAAGCCTCCTGGGTCCGGTCCGCCAGCCGCCGCAATTGCATGTCCCGTGTCATTTGATCGCTCAACGCGCTCATGGTAATGCCTCCCTCGTGGTTGGATTAGGCGCCATCAACGGGCGCCCCGAGGCATCTTACCGGACTAGGCGGGAAGAATCAGGCCAGAAGGGCAGTGGTGAGACGGCGGCGAAAAATCAGGCGATGTCGTTAGGACGGGGTTGAGACGGCTGCCGCGAAGCGGCTTTGTTCAACTTGTGATTAGGCCGCCCCCTGCCTAGCACGGCCGACAATGATTTCGTGAATACACAAATCCATATATTTCATCAGCCGTTTTTCTCGATTTCTCCAGCTCGGAAGTCCTGCAAAGGCCGACCCAGGGGGGCAAGTTCTGCCTTCGCCCCAACCGAATTCTCCCCCTCATTTCGTCCCGAAAAGTATAGGTCCAATTCGGGTGTTTCGCCAGAGCAATCCAATGATGACGCCTCGCCGCAAGGTCTTCGGGCCGATCATCGGCGCTCCAAGCGGAAAAGCTTGAGTGCGTTATCCGTCGTCACCCGCGCCAGCTCGTCCGGGGAGAGGCCCAAAACCTCCGCCATCTTCGCCGCGATTTCCGTGAGCTTTCCCGGCTCATTGCGCTTGCCGC
>CAZGVK010000143.1:0-8525 GCA_964529095.1 uncultured Elusimicrobia bacterium | reverse complement strand
GACTTTATATTATTTATAAAATTAATTGTCAACTAAAAAATAGCTTGTTAATTTCGGCAGACGCGGGGGGCGGGGGTGCAATAGGGCCGATTTTACCGGACATATTACGACCTAAAATAGCGGGGGCGCAGTGCTTCGGAGACTGGGCCGATGCTTCGTGCCCGTCGGTGCAACGGGAGGTGGCGGGGTGGCGATATGGGCTCTATATTCCAAGTTTACATGCCTACATAATGCACGTCAAATTCACGAAATATGCCGTTGGAGTATGGCTTTTCTGGGAAATCGAGCGGGGAACTTCAGGTTAGATGAGTTGATTCGGGCCCTCGTGCCATTCCCTGGTAGTATTTAAAGACAAGCTGGTTCCTCCTTCGTACTGTATCCATAATCCGGACTCTATGCGTTCTTACCCTTAAGTTCCCGGCTCGGTTCTTCAAAAGACGGCGTTAATCCCAAATACACAAGAAGCAAAAGCAAGATGAAGGTTTTTAAAATGGTTCGCGAATACGGCAGGCTGTTTTTAAGCCTCCCTCTCTTTTTGCCAAGATAAGGTGAGACAGATTCAGGCCGCGATCGCCAAAGCCTCTTTCTCCGGAGAATCGAGCAGAAAACGGGCGTGGCGCGTCTTGACATCGACTTCGTTCATGGAGAACTGATGAAAGCTCAAGGTCGGCGACCCGCTTAAGTTTAAGGCCGCAATCCCGGGGAAGTAATCCGGCGCGGCTGGCGCAACAACTCGATCTCGGGATGCTTCTCCGAGAGGTATTGCAGGGACCAAAGTGTCGGCAGCAGGATCATCTCATTGCCCTCCTCATCCTTGACCCTCGCAGACTGCATCGGAAGCGCTGCCGCATCCACGGCGCCCGGCTTGGTATTGGGCCCTATCCAGCGCGCAATCGTCCAGGCCATCGGCTCCAGGCGCGACTCGACGCCATACTCGGACCGCAGACGGAACTGAGCCACTTCGAACTGGAGAGGCCCAACGGCGGCAAGCAAGACGGTCTTCGCGTCGCCCGCATCGCGCGGAATGAGCGCGCGCACCACCCCCTCGCGCAGAAGCTGTTCCAGACCTTTAGCAAACGGCTTGTATTTCGCGGGATTTGGATTGCTCAAACGCGCGAAGCATTCCGGCGCGAAACGCAGGAGTTCATCATAGACGATAGCGGGGTCTTCGCTGAGCGTGTCGCCGATGCAGAAATCGGCGTAGCCGACGAGACCGATGACATCTCCAGCATACGCTTCTTCGATGATCTCACGATCGCGGCCGAAAATTTTATGCGCGTTAGCGAGACGATAAGACTTCCCGGTGCGGCTATGCGTCACCGACAAATCCCGAGTGAACCTGCCCGAGCAAACTCTCACAAAAGCGACGCGGTCGCGGTGTTTGGGGTCCATGTTGCCCTGAATCTTGAAGACAAAGCCGGAAAATGATGAGCCCTCGGGATTGACAAGGCCCAAGCGCGATCGATGAGCGGCGGGAGGCGGCGCTTCGGCAATGAGCGCGCTGAGAAGCAGTTGGACGCCGAAGTTGTTAACCGCCGAGCCGAAGAATACCGGGGTCGTACCGCCCTTGAGCGCATCGGCGCGATCGAAGGCGGCGCCGACGGCGTCAAGCAAGGATATCTGTTCGACGAAGTGATGATAGGAGTCCGCATCGAGGGCGTCCTTCACCGCCGGATCGTCGATGCCCCTGACTTGAACCGGGGCGATATAGGCGCCGCGCACCGTGCGTTCGTACAGGTGCGCTTGCCGGGTGATGCGGTCATAGACGCCCTTGAAGCGCCGACCCGCTCCCATCGGCCAATTCACCGGAAATGCGTGAATCTGCAAAGTGTTCTCGATCTCGTCGATGAGTTCAAGCAGGTCGCGCGTCTCACGGTCGAGCTTGTTGATGAAGGTGAGGATGGGGATCCCGCGCAGGCGGCAGACCTCGAATAATTTAAGCGTCTGGCTCTCAATGCCTTTTCCCGCGTCGAGAACCATGATGGCGGCGTCGACGGCAGTCAGCACGCGATAGGTATCCTCGGAAAAATCCTTATGACCCGGGGTGTCGAGCAGGTTGATGCGCATGCCTGCGTAGTCGAACTGAAGCACCGTGGAGCTTACCGAGATCCCGCGCTTGCGCTCAAGCTCCATCCAATCGGAGGCCGAAGCGCTTTGATTCTTGCGCGCGGTGACCGAGCCTGCGAGTTGCAAGGCGCCGCCGTAAAGCAGGAGCTTCTCAGTCAAGGTCGTCTTGCCCGCGTCGGGATGCGAAATGATCGCGAACGTGCGGCGGCGGGCGACTTCAGTCGCAAGATCGGCCATTGCGCCAACCCTATGAGTCGAAACGGTAGCCGAAGCCGCGGACGGCGACGATATGGTCGGAGAGTCCGCCAATCTTGGCGCGGAGGTGGGAAAGGGTGACGTCGATCACCTTCGTCGTCAGGTCAATGTCCGGGTCGTAGCCCCAGACATGCTGGAGCAGAAAGTCTCGCGTCAGCACGCGGCCTTGGCGGTAGACGAGAAACCAGAGCAGGTCGAATTCCTTTCCCGATAGCGGAATTTCCTTCTCGCCGATGTGGACCTTACGCGTCACGCGGTCGAGCTTGATGCCGCCGGCCTCAGCCACCGTCGGCTCCTCGCCCTTACCGACGCGGCGCAAGAGCGCTGCGACACGCGCGACAAGCTCCTCAGTATGAAATGGTTTGGCAATGTAGTCGTCAGCTCCCAGGCACAGGCCTGAGATCTTGTCGCTGACGTCCTTCATCGCGGTCAGGAGGATGACCGGCAACCTGGAAATATTTTCGTCATTGCGTATCTCGGCAAGAAGATCGACACCGTCTCCATCGGGCAGGTTGCGGTCGAGGAGCAGGAGTTCGGGAGGCTGCTTCTTGAGGCGCAGGCGCGCCTTGCCCAAGGTGTCGACGGCTTGGACGGCGTAACCCTCCTCTTTGAACACATCGAGGATGAGGTCTGCCGTGGCGGCTTGGTCCTCAACGATGAGAATCTGCGCCTTGATCATGGTTTTCTATTACGGACGACGGGCGCCGCCATCAGCGGCGCTCTGCTCGGACATCGTGGAGTTTAGCAGATTCAAAGCGGGATATTGCCCCGGTTTTCGTGCGTTCCAGGCACCCTCTTGTCCTTGAGAAAGAGCAGAGCGCGCACGATTTTGTAGCGCATCTGCGCAGGCTCGATGACCTCATCGATAGAGCCGGTTGCCGCGGTCTGATAAGGAGAGGCGAACTTGGCCGCGTAGGCGGCGATCAACTGCGCGCGCAAGGCGGGCTTCTCCTCCAGCTTGCAGGCCGCGAGTTCTCGCGAGTGGAGAATTTCAATAGCGCCCGCCGGGCCCATGACCGCAATCTCCGCGCAGGGCAAGGCGAAGTTAAAGTCTCCTTTCAGATGTTTTGAGCTCATCGCGATATAGGCGCCGCCATACGCCTTTCTCAAAATAACCGTGATTTTCGGAACTGTCGCCTCAGCGTAGGCAAACAGGATCTTGGCGCCGTGGCGGATAATTCCGCCATACTCCTGTTGAATCCCGGGCCAGTAGCCGGGCACGTCCACCAAGGTGAGGATGGGGATGTTGAAGGCATTCAGGAAACGGATGAAACGCGCGGCCTTGTCCGATGCGTTGATGTCGAGCGCGCCGGCAACATGCGCGGGGTTGTTGGCGATCACGCCGACAACCCTGCCGCCCATGCGACAGAAGCCGGTGACCATGTTCTTCGCGTAACCGGCCTGAACCTCGAAGAACTTATGCTCATCGGCGATCTGCCAGATGATGTGATGCACACGATAGGACTTACGCGGGTCCAAGTCGCACATCATTTCAAGAAGCGGCACAGAGCGGCGTATGGGATCGGGATTGGCGACGCGCGGCGCTTTCTCCCACCGATTCTGCGGCAGGTAGCCAAGCAGTTCGCGCACCTGGCGGAAGCAATCGGGCTCGGATTTCGCGACAAAGTGACAGACGCCGGATTTCGAGGTATGAACATCGGCTCCGCCAAGGCCGTCAAAAGTGACCTCTTCGCCCGTCGCGGCCTTGACAACATCGGGGCCGGTCACGAACATGTGCGATATCCCCTCGACCATGAAGATATAGTCGGTCAGAGCGGGAGAATACACAGCGCCGCCGGCACAGGGCCCGAGAATCACCGATATTTGAGGAATCACGCCCGAGCATTTGACATTGCGTTGAAAAATCTCCGCGTAACCATCGAGACTGTCAACGCCTTCTTGAATGCGCGCCCCCCCGGAATCAAGAAGGCCGATAATCGGCACGCGATTTTCATAAGCCAAGTCCATGACCTTCGTGATTTTCTTCGCGTGGGCAAGGCCGAGCGAGCCTCCGAGCACGGTAAAATCCTGCGCGTAGAGGCACACCTCCCGTCCGTTGATTTGACCGAACCCCGTGATCACCCCGTCACCTGGAATGTCCTTGTCCTTCAGGCCGAAAGCCGTCGCACGGGTTTCGACGAGAAGATCTAGTTCTTGAAAAGTATCCTCGTCAAGAAGATACTGGATGCGTTCGCGGGCGGTGAATTTTCCGCGTGACTTCTGAGCTGCGAGACGGTGAACGCCGCCGCCGGCGGACGCCTTGACGACGGCCGCGCGCAGAGCGCCGACACTCGCGGCGACGGTTCGCGAAGTTTTGACATTCCTGACCGTGTTCATGCCATTAGTCTCCCGTGTAGGCGACGGCGATGCAGGCGCCGGCAACGCCGCCATAGTCGATCCTCACGCGCGGCGATCCGAGCGTCGCCCACAGCATGGCGGGCACGCCCGTCAAAATCGCTCCATCGGCTTCACAATGGACGGCGCGCGCGTCCGAGTCAAGCCCGAGGCCGAGCATTTTCAAAGTCGCTTCTTTCCCGACCCACATCCGGGCCTGCCTCTCCGGATCCGAGGGCCCGCAGACGGGCTCATTTTCTGAGGCAACGAACGCGATCACCGCCGCCGGGCGCGGAACGATGATTTCAATATCCACGCCGACGCGCCGGCCGGGCGATGCGACGGCGGCAACCCCGCCTTGTGCGCAATGAGAGATTGAAAAAGAGGGCGCAAGAGCAGTCGCCTCTTTGGGTAAAACAAGGCGCGGACGTCCCCTGTCATCGTTGAACACCTCAAGTTCGCCCGCTTCCATCCGCCGGCCATATCCATGCAAATAATATTCAGCGAGAGCGCGCTTGACGGCGAGGCGGCCGGCCACCCGATCGAGTTTGCGGCGTTCCGGAAGGGCCTCGAGCGCCAAGACTTCCGCAAGGCTCAAGCGCGCCCTCAGTTCCTCGCTATTGGCGAGGACTCTTTCCGCCTCAGGACGCGGGCAAAAAGAGAATCGGTAGGGCGGGAAATCCAGCGTCATCGGCGCATTGTACCACTTTGGATTGACTTTTCCCCTCGGGACGGCTACCATAGCCTACCATGATGGGACTTTGGGCGGATGGCTGGTTCTACATCTCTTCGGCCGGGCTCCTGCTGAGCGGGATTCTCTTTTTTTTCCTGCTCGGCCAATACCGCGCCTGCAAATCGCCTGATTCCGCCTTGGACGAGCGCCGCTGCGCGAAGAATAATTCGCCAGAGCTTCATCCAGTGTATATTCTCGACGAGGCCCCGAGCGCTCAGGTCACCTCGCTTTCGCTGGGCGAGCCGGAAATAAAATGCGCAGCGACGAACGACGGCGGCGTTGCCCTTGTCTCTCTTCAGAACATATGGGACGAACTGACCGAATTGCGCCAGGAACTTCGCGCTCTTTCCGATTTCGTTAAAAATATCAAGGATCTGCCTCTGCGCGCAACCGGCGAGGCCTCCGCTCCTCAGGAAATTCAACCGGACGCAAAGGTCGCCGCGCCTGTTGCCGATTTAAAACCGGGGCCGAGGCACTCGCCTGAGGAAGCATTCCCTTTAGAGAAACTGCGGCGGGGGCCGGTCTGGCCCGTCTAACTTTTTTCGTAGCGCTTGCCCTCGCGACTCCTGCCTCCGCGAACCTGTTGCCCGACGGAGCATTTTCTTCGCGCGCGGCGGGAACCACGGGCGCCCCTTTTCTTAAATCCTCCGGCGGCGCGCGCGCCTCGGCGATGGGGGGCGTTTGCGCCGCCGCAGGCCGGGGCGCGGAGGCTGTGTTGATGAACCCTGCGGCGCTTGCGCGCGTGGAGGCGACAGCGCCGAGCGAAGTGGCCGTAGGCTATGACGCCTTGCTTGATTCCGCATATTCGGGTTCGATCGCCTACGCGCGTCCGCTTGGTCGCGGCGCTTTTGCGGCGGGCCTGATCTACGCCGCGCAAGACTCGCAGACCGCGTACAACTCCACCGGTGATTCGACCGGAAAATTTACGCCCGCCGATATAGCGCTCGGCGCCTGGTATGCGCAACAATTTATCGGCTCGATCTCCCTTGTCGGCGGACTTAAAATAATCCATTCAGCACTTGCGGAGCGCAGCGGCACAACGGCCGCCGTGGACCTGGGCCTGCTCGCCAAGCACATCTCGGACATTGGCAATGGCCCCTTTGATGCGGGTTTTTCGATTTCAAATATCGGCCCTCCTCTCAAGCTCGGCAACGTCGCCGATCCGTTGCCGGCCCGGATTCGCGCCGGTGGCTTGTGGCGCCCCTCGCCGACCTTCGACGCCGGCCTTGACATCAATGTTCCCGTCGATGCGGATCCCTACATAGCGCTCGGCGTCGAGGCTCGATTTCCCGTGGCCAAGGCGGGCTTGCAAAAACCCTGGATCGTCAGCGTGCGCAGCGGCTACGACCAGAACCGCACGCGCGGCATCGAAGGGTTCTCCGGTTTATCCGCCGGCGTCGGCTTTGACTTCTCCGCCTTGCGCCTCGACTACTCCTGGGCCGCCTTCGGAGACGTCGGCGCTGTCAACCGCATCACCGTCGCCTTCCGCTTTTAAGACGCAGTCCGCGAACAACCGCGCGGGCGAACGAATCGGGATCGGGCTGTTTGGCGACCGCCGAGACGATGACGCTCCGCGCACGGAGAATGGCGGCGGTGCTCGGACCGATGGCAATCGCCGCTGCGCCGGATAACGCGCAATGGCGAGCGCCGTAAACGGCGGCAGATCCCGAGGCAAAGCAAACGGCGTCGGCGCCAAGAGCGAGGGCGCGGCGTAACGAGCGCAGACCGTTGCTATCGGCGATAGTGCGATAGGCGGCAGCGACGGTGACGCGAGCGCCGCGTGCGCGCAAGGACTCGGCAAGCGTATTCAGGCCGCGCTCGGCGCGTGGAATCAGAACGCGACTGCCGCGCGGAACGAGCAACACGCGCGCAAGGCCTGCGGCGCGCGCCTCGGCGGGGATTACCGAACAACGCCAGCCATGGACGGCGACGGCTTGGGCCGTCGCCTGGCCGACGGCGGCGAGAATTCGAGGAGCGGCGAGCTTACGTCCGAGAACCTTTTGCATGCGGGAAAAAAAGAAATCAACGGAGTTGCTGCTGGTAAAGGCAACGGCATCATAACGGCAAAACTGTCCGAGCGCTCTATCCAACGATTTCCAGGACCGCGGGGCGACGATCCGAATCAGCGGCGCGAACACCGCACGGGCGCCTAATTTCACCAGAGCGTCGGCGATGCCGCGGGATTGCGCGCGCGGACGCGTCAGAATAACGACACGGCCCGTCAACGGCCTGCGCGCCATGTCCCAGTATAACTTACAACATGCATCGAGCGCCTATTTTCCCAACGCGCGCGGAGCGCCCGCGTCTAACGGTCCCGGGTGATCCATATCCAAACTGTTAAGGCAACGCCGATCGTGTAAAGCCAGAACGTGTCCGGCACAAAGTAAGAATAACCCAAGAGAACGCCGCCCTGGATCATCACCTGCGTTTTCTCCATCTTCCTGCCGTACGAGTAGGCGACATAGCCGATGGAGGAAAAAATCAGATTGCCGATGATGTTGGCTGCGGAGAAACGGGGCATTTTAGTTTTCTCTCCTCGATGACTTTCTTTATAAAGGTTGACGTAATAATAACTTTGTAAATTCCGGATGTCGAGGCTGGCTGATGCTCTCTAAAGGCTCGCAGGCCTTTCGCTGTCCGCGTGTATGATGAAATGTTCGATCAACCGTTAACAGATTTTAATTTACGGCAGGGTGACCGAGCGGTTGAAGGCAGCAGTCTCAAAAACCGATTTCGGCCTCTCTGAAAAATCACGCCGCTTGTTTTCTCGTCGAGAGACTTCCTGTCTCATCCTGTCTCGTAGCGCCGTTTGGACCCCCAAACACTACGTAGGCACTACGCTGGATTCCAGCTCAAAGCGCCGCGCAAAGATCGAGCAATCGGAAGGCGAGGTAAAACGGCACGGACAGAAGCCGGTAGGATATCCCGGCACCATCGGACAGGCTGACCGAGTGGCACTCAAGCGTCAACGGCCCGTTGTAAATCCTGATCCCGATGTCCGTGCCGCTTCTGCTTAAGAACTGATGGAGCGACTTGAGCGAGCCGTGACTGCCCGACTTCACCTCAACCGGCAGAATACGATCGCCGGCCTGAATGAGGAAATCCAGTTCCGCATTAGCGTTCTTCTCATCGCGAA
>CAZGVK010000142.1:0-3283 GCA_964529095.1 uncultured Elusimicrobia bacterium | reverse complement strand
TCCTTGGCTCGCAAATAAGCCTCATGACGCAGCTTCCTCGCGAACTCCTTTTTTGAGAGGCGTTCGGGCGGTGCGTTGTCGGACCCGTCTCTCGGTCCGGGGTTTTCGGTCAATTTCGAGGTAGATCAGCTGAGGTGCTTGCTGACGAGCTTGGTCATCTCGAACATGTTGACCGTGCCCTTGCCGCCGAAGATCGTCTTCAGCGCGGCATCCGCGTTGATGTTGCGCCTGTTCTTCTTGTCCTGCAGGTCGTTCTTCTTGATGTACGCCCAGAGTTTCTTGACGACCTCGGTGCGCGGCAGCGCCTTCGCGCCGACGACCTTCGCGAGTTCGTCGCTGGGGGTGAGGGGCTTCATGAACGCCGCGTTCGCCTTCTTAGCCATGTTGTTGCTCTCCTGTTCGCCAAGCCTCAAGCCGCCGGCGAGTACCCCATTCAACATGATTTACCCTCGAAATTCAACGATCTGTCGTCGAGCGGGCGCTCTTTCTTTTCCGGGGGGAAAGCAGTAAACTCTATGTTCGTAAAATTCTCATTTACAGGGCATAGGTGAAAAGAAAGAAACGCCGCCTTCACGTTGATCTGCCGCCGCTTTCAAAGGACGTCCCGACGGCCGTAAAGCTGTTTCTGCGTCATCTGGCCAACGCCGGCAAGGCGGCGGGAACCTTACGCCAGTACCGGGATATCCTGACGCACTTCTTCGGTTACTTTGACGGCGCCGAGGCCGGAATCATCACGACGGACATGCTCAACGAATTCTTCCAGGACGAGCGGCGGCGACGCGCCGCGGCCACGGTTAATCTGAGGAAGGCGGCCGTCAGAAGCTTCTACAAATACCTATTGGCCACGGAAAAGATCACTAAGGACCCGAGCCGCCTCATCGAGAGCGAGAAGGTCGTCAATAAGAGCCCCGGGACCTTCTCGGCGGCGCAGCGTGAAAAGCTGGTCAAAACGATCGCGGCGGAGAAAGTCTTCCCCTCGCGCCCGGGTCCTATGCGTGACTGGATGATGGTCATTCTGGCGTACAACACCGGGCTGCGCGTCGCGGAACTCGTCGGGGTGAATATCGAGGACGTGGAGGGCAGGCGTACGTTTGAGGTGATCGGGAAAGGGCAGAAGCTTCGCATCTTGCCGCTCAATGAGGCTACGAGACGAGCGTTGACCGAATACATTCCCTGGAGGAGGGCCCTTGATACGGCGGACCGGGAGGCCTTATTCGTCAACCGCTTCGGCCGGCGAATCAGCACGAGAGCCGTCGAGATCCTTTTGAAGGGATGGTTGAAAAAGGCCGGGATCAGCGGCGACTTCTCGCCGCACAGCCTGAGGCATTCAGTGGCGACGGATTTAGTGCGCGGCGGAGTGAACATCAGGGTTGTGCAGGAGATTTTGGGCCATGCAAGTCTCGAGACCACAAAACGGTACACGCGAGTCGACGACAAGGACATGCGAGCTGCCGTCGAAGGTCTGGGTTGATAGGCGGAAGGCCTAGGGCTCGCAGTTGTTTAACCTGCCGCGAAGAGGGCCTGCCGCGAAGAGCCCTTGACATACTCACATATTGTGACTATACTATAGCATGATCAAAGAGCTCCTTGCCCACGAGAACTACCTTCGCATTCTGCTCGCCCTGCGCAAGCACAAAGGCCTGCGCTTCACCGCCATACAAAAGACTGTGGGACTGCACCCGCAGGAAACCAATCGCGCCCTCGAATTTCTGGAGGAGGGCTTCTTGATCGTCCCGCGCGCAGTCCCCACCAAGGGAGAGCGAATCTTCGCCGAATACGAACTAACCAAACGCGGTGAGCGCTTCCTTAAGGAAGTCCTAGCTCCCCTGTGCGCCAACGCCTCTAAGTTGGGGCCCGCTGAAGCTAAAGAATTCGCGACCCTGAGACCTTAAGCGGGAATGGCAATCGTTTTCTTGCTGGGGCCAGGCTTCTGGCGCGAGGGCGAGTCGTCTACGAATACTCCCCTATCAATGCGCAAGAAGATTGCGGAGACCTGGAGGAAGGACGGCCACGAGGTCCTCCTCATGGAAGAAGTTCCCGACGTCGAGGGCGAGACTATCCTCCAGAAGTTCGATCGGCTGCTGCGACAAGGCGTCACGCAAGTCGTCGTCTTCTGGCCTCCACTGGCCAAGATGGCCACCACCTACACGGAATTGATTCTGCTGTGCGACCGAGAGGCCTTCCTGCGCAAGCAGCAGATTGAACTTTGGCTCGTGCATCACGTCTCCGTGCTCTCCAGATCAGAAGATGAATTCAATGTTCTTGAACGAGGAGACAGAAGCCGCTATCTGGAGGCGGTGGTAAAACTGGGACCCCGTGCGGTGAAATGGGAAACTGCGCAAGACCTGAACGAGAGGATACGGCTGCTCGCGGCCGAATTCTAAACAGCGGCGCCCCCGAACCGACATGCAAAACGGGCACAAGTCCCTTGTAGGCCACTCTGATGCCGACCCTCTCGACCAATAAGAACTCTCCCACAAAGAATCCACGTTCCAGTACGAAGACCGATGACCTCGTAGAAAATTGGACTCTTCAGGACGGTGAGCGCAAGCTCTTGGCTAACAAGAGCGGCTCGACCCGACTGGGTTTTGCCGTCCTCTTTAAATTCTTCCAATACCACGCTCGGTTTCCGCGGCAGCCCCAGGAAGTCGCAGAGCCCGTCGTCAAATACCTTGCCCGGCAAGTCCGCGTTTCTTCCGCCAAGTGGTCCGAGTACGAGTGGCAGGGGCGCACTATCGAATATCATCGCGCTCAGATCCGGAAATCCCTCGGTTTCCGGGAAGCGGACAAGGAGGATGGCAAAAGTCTCGCTCACTGGTTAAAGGAAACCACTTTGCCGGAGGATCCCGGTCGAGAGCGCCTGGCGGCCGCCGTCTACGCCAGGTGTCGAGCCGTACAAATCGAGCCCCCCTCGCCCGATCGGATAGAACGCTTGGTCAGCGGCGCCGCCTCATCCTACGAAAAATCACTCTGTCGGGCCATTTTCAAACGCTTGCCGTCGGCCACGCAGGCTCGACTGGATGCCCTCCTTTGGCCGGAAAATGCGCGCCGCCGCGATGAGGACGAACAAAATCAGCCAGAGCGCGCCGTTCTCCACGACCTGCGCCAGGACCCCGGGAAGGTCAGCCTGGACAGCATGGAGGCGGAGTCTGCCGCGGCTCAAGGCCATCCATTCCCAGAAGCTCTATCGTCCCGAGGCCGGTAACTCCGAGGCTTTCCCTCAGCTCCAACCAGTCCTCTCCCGGCCTATCGACTGGGAACTCATCCGCCGGCAGTACGACCA
>CAZGVK010000141.1:0-24443 GCA_964529095.1 uncultured Elusimicrobia bacterium | reverse complement strand
CCCCGCGGAATTTCTTGACCATGCCATGCTGATAGTCTGGACGCAGACCTGAGGGTTGGCGCAATATGATTAAATTTCCCGTTAGTGCTCCGAGGAGACTATGAGCGCGCCCCGCCCTCACGAAGTTCTGGCCACTTTACGAGCTCTCGAAGATCTCGCCTCCGGCGATCCGCTGAGCGTGCGCGGTGTTTTGGCGACGGTCGTCTCCATTGATGGCGCGCTCGGCGGGCGTCCGGGAAGCTCGTGCGTGATCGCCGATGATGCAACAGCCGACGGCGAAGGCGTTTTGGCCGCGTCCTTCGTACCTCAATTGCTGGGTGAAGCCGCTTTGGCCGCCATTGAAGCGCAGACGCCGCGCTTGGTGGGGGTCGACCTGAGCGAGGACGACGCAATTTTCGGTCAGGGGGGACTTTCCGGGCATGTCGAGGTCTGGCTTGAGCCCATCACGGGCGAATTGCGCGAGCGCCTGCGCGCGGTGCGCGAGACCTTGCTCTGCGGCGAAGGTCTGGTCATCGAGTTCTCCCTGTCCGGCGAGGACGCCGGTCGCCGACGTCATTTCCCTGCCGACCATCCGGGCGTGAAGGCCTGCTACCAGGAGGGCGAAGCGGAGCTCGAGGAAGAGGTTCAGAGGGGCGGAGTGCGGCGTCTGTTGCGCTTCCCGTTGATTCCGATGGGCAAGGCGCTGATCCTCGGCTCCAGTGGCGACTGCCGACGATTAGCCGAACTGCTTGACGGCCTGGGTTTTGTCGTGACCGTTGCCGACCATCGTCCTGGGCGTTTGCATGGCGAGGGTTGGGACCGCGCGCGCTGGCAGCTGATCGAGGGAGGCTGGGAGGCGGCGCGCGCCGCGTGTCGTCCCGATCTCGACACCTATATTGTTGTCGCAACACGCAGTTACTCCGCCGACCTGCGCGCTTTAAAGGGAGCTCTGCCAAGCATGGCGCGCTATGTCGGCCTCCTTGGACCCAGCGGCCGTGCGGCTAAACTTTTAGGAGAACTTCACACGCTCGGCGTGGATCCCCGCCCGGGCGTCTTTTCCGCGCCTGCCGGTCTTGATGTCGGCGCGGAGACGGCGGAGGAAACAGCGCTTGCGATCACCGCCGAGATACTGGCGGTGCGCGCCGAACGCAAGGGCGGTCGGCCCGCGCGGGCGCGCGCCGCGGGATCTTCTCCACTGCAGCGCAAAGGCGGCATCAAGATACCGGGCCTGGTGCTCGCCGCCGGGCGCGGGAAATATTTCGGCGCCGGCTTGAAGTTGCTCGCCGACGTCAATGGTTGTCCCGTTCTGAGGCATGTCGTTGAAGCAGCACTCGCCTCCCGCCTTGATCCCGTTATCTTAATTCTCGGCGCAGACGCCGAGAACGGCATCAAGGCCATCGCGGGCCTTGATGATGCGCGCCTGCGGGTGGTGTTCAACCCCGCGTGGTCCACGGACAAGGCGTCATCCATTGAAGCAGGTCTGCGCGAAGTTCCTGCAGAGGCGCCCGGCGTTGTGGCCTTGCTTGGAGATATGCCGCGCGTACCTCCCTGGCTTATCGAGCGCGTGATCGCGGAATTTGAGATGTCCGGTTCCATGACTTTCCCGATTTATCCCGGTGCCGAGGGCCCCGTTAAAGGATACCCCACGGCGTACCCGCGAAAATTGTTCGGTGAGATCGGTCGCTTCGTGAGCGACGACACCGCCATGGCCGCCGTGCGTCGGCACTGGGACGAGGCGGTCAAGATACCTCTCAATGACGACGACACCCAGGCTGACGTCGATACCGCGCAAGACCTGGAGCTGCTCAACATAAAGCCGGACATGCCGCCCTCGACTTAAACCCATCCGCGCGGTGATTGATCCCAACCCCTCACGCTTTGTCGGAGCATCTCCTCGACACCCAAAATTCACGAAGTTATTCTTGAGCCCTAAGTCCTGAAAAAAATTCCATAATACGCAATGAAGTCTCGTGCGTGCGCGCGGATCGGGCTTTGTCAGAAACGAGCTTTCCTTGTTCCCGGGAGACGTCGGCTTGCCGTCGGCTTGATGTCCGGAACCTCCGCTGATGGCGTGACGGCAGCGCTTGTGAGCATCACGGCGGACCGGCTGCGCGTCCTGCGCCATCGGACGTACCCGTATTCCATCGAACTCAAGAAGCGGGTTCTAGAAGCGGCCAATCTCGCTGGCGCCGAACTTTCGCGCCTCAATTTCGAACTCGGCACGGCGTTTGCGTCCGCCGCGCTCAAGATAGCGGGCCGTGCCCGTCTTTGCGTTATCGGCTCCCACGGTCAGACCGTCTGGCACGGTCCGAACGCAACGCCGCCCAACACGCTCCAGATCGCCGAGCCCGCCGTCATCGCCGAGCGCACGGGCGTTGCGGTTGTCGCCGACTTCCGCCCGCGGGACATGGCCGCCGGCGGCCAGGGAGCGCCCTTGGTTGCCGCCTTTGATCTTTTTTTGCATGGGCGCGGGCCGCTTAAAGCCGCAATCAATATCGGCGGCATCGCCAACGCGACGATCCTGGGCCAGGGGAAAATTTACGCCGCCTTCGACACCGGCCCCGGCAACGTCCTATTAGATGAAGCTGTGCGCCGCGCGACGAAGGGCCGTCGCGACTATGATGACCATGGACGCCTTGCCGCCTTGGGAGCGGTGGATGAAGATTGCGTGAAACGCCTTTTGGCGCATGAATACTTCCTCCTTCCACCACCCAAATCTCTCGACCGCTCGACTTTCGGTCCGGCGTTCCTCGACCGGCTCTATCCGCGTCTCACGGCCCAAAACCTTCCCGATGCCCTGGCGACCTTGTGCGAACTGACCGTGCGCTCGCTCTGGCTTGGGGTCCTCAAAAACGCGCCCGGGCCATTGAGCGCGATCGCGATCTCTGGCGGTGGCGCGCTCAACGCGCACCTGGTGCGCCGCTTGCGCGCTCTCTTTGCGCCCGCCCGAGCGAGTGTTGCCGATCTTCCGGTCATGGCCAAGGAAGCTGCTTGCTTTGCCTGGCTTGCTGCCCGCACGCTCGATGGGATGCCGAGCAATGCGCCCTCGGCGACAGGCGCCCGCGGACCCCGCATCCTGGGTAAAATAGTCCTCCCGTAAAACTCTCAAAGGCGCGCCCTTTTCTTAAAAGACGGGGCAGCGCTGTGGATGGCACCCAGGCGCTCCTTTACACTGCCACTTTTCCCCAAAATAGGCAAAATACAGATCCAGCATATATCCGGCATATTCGCTGACTATGTTTACACGAATACTTAAGAAACCCTCGTCCTCCCTCCTGCTCATCGGCCCCCGCGGAACGGGAAAATCGACCTGGATTAGGACTCATTTCAAAGACGCCGTCGCCTACGACCTGCTCGACACCGCCCACGCTTTCCGCAAGCGCGAATATATCGCAGGAGGAGATCATGCGCTTGGGTCCCGGGAACGAAGCTGCCTTCTTGCCCGGGAAAGATCAAGCTCTTACGTCTTCGGTGAGAATTGCTTGGCTGTGCGAAAGATGTGCGAGACGACGCCGGCAAGCGATCCGGCCCAAATTCCCCGTCGGACCTCGGCGAAGCCCTCGTTCATGTGGACGATAAATCCGCGCTTAAGCTTCAAATACTCCATCCCACGCTCGAGGCTCTGGATGCTCTGAGCCGCCAGGCTGAGCTTGATCTCGATGGCAATCAGCTCGCCCCGGAATTTAAGCAGCAGGTCTATCTCGACTCCCGCTTGAGTCCTAAAGAAAAAAGCCTCCGCGGCGGGGTCTCCGAGGCGGGCGAGATTGATGATCTGCTCGATGCAAAACGTCTCGAAGCTGGCGCCCACCTTGGGATGAGAAAGCAGAGTCTTCTTCTTGAAAGGAATGCCGAGGAGGTGGTGCAGCATTCCCGTGTCGCGGATATAGAGCTTGGGGCTCTTGACCAGCCTCTTGCCCAGGTTGGCGAAATAGGGCGCAAGCCTTCTGACCAAGAAGGTTCCCTCGAAAATATCCAGGATATGGGAGACCGAATGATAGTCGATTCCCAGGGAACCTCCAAGCTGGCTCAGGTCGCTCATCGATCCCTGAGAGTGGGCCAGCATCGAAAGCAGCCGCATCATTTTCAACGAGGAAACCCGAAAACCAAGCTGGGGGATGTCCTGCTCCAGGTAGGTCCGCAGGAACGCCGGCAGCCAATCCTCGGCGGAGGCTCGAGGCCGGCTCCAGTGGAGCCGGGGAAACGCGCCCTTGACCCAGAGTTGCTCCTGGTCGGCTTCCAAAATCGAGATGCCGCCGAGCTCTAAAAATCCGGTTCGTCCGGCCAGGGATTCCGAGATCTTCTTGACGAGTTTCGGCGAAGCGGAGCCCAGGAGAACGATCTTGTGGTTTGGATGGCGGTCAATATGGCTGCGCAGGAGAGGGAAAAGGGCAGGCAGGCGCTGCGCCTCATCGATGATGATCTTCTTTGATTGCTCCAAAATAAGCTGCCCGTCGGTCTCCAGGCGCAAGAGAGTGGCTGGGTTTTCGAGGTCGAACACATCGAATCCCGGCAGAGCCCAGTGCGCAAAGGTGGATTTCCCCACTTGGCGCAACCCCAGCAAGGTCACGATCGGGAACTGTTTTAAGAGGGACTCAAGCCTGGCCCGGGCGATTCTAGGGTGCACCACGTGTGTATTTTAGATTGTTATTTACTATTTTGCAAATTCAAGCCCGCCCCTCAGCGGTTGCCATAAACCTGTTGGTTGGCAGCCACCAGCTGGGCTGCTTTGGCAAGCTATCGGCGCCCACGGTCAGATCCAGGCATGAGCCTGAAGGACATTGATGGTTTGGCGTAGTCGCTTTGCCTGGCTTGCTGCCCGCACGCTCGATGGGATGCCGAGCAATGCGCCCTCGGCGACAGGCGCCCGCGGACCCCGCATCCCGGGTAAAATAGTCCTCCCGTGAAACTCTCAAAGGCGCGCCCTTTTCTTAAAAGACGGGGGTGGACGGGGGCAGCGCTGTCAGGCTGCGCACGAGCGCGCGGTCGAGGTCGCAGATGAGATCGTGAACGTCCTCGATGCCGACGGAGAGTCGAATCAGGCCGTCGCTCAGCCCCGCTTTCAAGCGCTCGTCGCGCGGGATCGAGCCGTGTGTCATGGACGCGGGATGTCCGATCAGAGACTCGACACCGCCCAAGCTTTCCGCAAGCGCGAATATATCGCAGGAGGAGATCATGCGCTTGGCGCGCTCGATGTCTCCTTTGAGCTCAAAGGAGATCATCCCTCCGAAGCCCGACATTTGTCCCTTAGCTGTTTCATGGCCCGCGTGGGTCGGCAGGCCGGGATAATGGACTCTGGCGATTTCAGGATGCCCCAGAAGATGCTTGGCCACGATCATCGCATTCTGGCAATGCCGTTCGATGCGCAGAGCCAATGTTTTTGTGCCCCGTAACAAAAGAAAGCAGTCCAGGGGCCCGGGCACGGCGCCGACGGCGTTTTGCAGGAACTTAAAATCGTTGTGCAACGCCTCATCATTGACGAGGATGGCCCCCCCGATGACGTCGGAGTGTCCGCCTAAATATTTCGTGGTCGAGTGAACGACGATATCGGCGCCGAGCCCCAGCGGGCGCTGAAGGGCGGGGGAGGCAAAGGTGTTGTCGACGACCAATTTTGAGTTTTTTGCATGCGCCAATTTGGCCAAGGCGCGAATATCCGTTATTTTCAACAATGGATTGGAGGGGGTCTCAATCCAAACCAACTTCGTCTTTGGCGTGAACGCGGCGGCAACGGCGTTTAGATCAGTTGTGTCCACAAAAGAAAATACCACTCCAAAACGAGCGAAGACTTTCGTGAACATACGGTATGTTCCGCCATATAAGTCATTGCCGCACACGACGTGATCTCCGGAAGACAGAGCCTCAATGACGGTCGAGGCGGCTGCCATTCCTGAGGCAAAGCACAGACCAAAATTCGCTTCTTCCAGAGAAGCTAAATTTTTCTGCAACGCATCGCGCGTGGGATGAGCCGTGCGGGCATAATCGTAGCCCTTATGCTTTTCCGGCCATTCCTGCACATAGGTGGAAGTCAGATAAACCGGGGTCATGATGGCCCCGGTCGCGGAATCGGGGCTTTGCCCCGCGTGGACCGCCCTGGTCGCAAATCCCAGATTTTTATTGTCGGCCATATTAAGCCGGATCCGCGAGCAGCTCGGAGACGGCGCGCTCGACATCCTTCAGTTGAGGCTGAATAAAGCACTCAAGATTCGGCGACAGCGCGATGCCCGGCGTGGCCTTGCCCGCCAGGAGGCGTGGGCGGACGGCAAGCGTATAGAAGCATTCATCGATCAGGCGGCGGATGAGGTGTTCTGCAAAATTGGTGATCTCGGTCTCCTCGTTGATGAAGATGACCCGGCCGGTCTTCTTCACCGAGGCCGCTATCGCCTCCCAATCGTAGGGGATTAAAGAACGCAGATCGAGGACTTCGACGGCACCGCGGCCTTCCGCCTTGAAGCGTCGCGCCACATCGAGGCACAGCGGCGCCATCCTGCCGTGGGTCACGATCGTCGCGTCCTTGCCGGCATGGGAGAGATGGGCTTTCCCGATTTCGACGGTATAATCGGTGAGCGGAGGCCACCGCGCCTTCCATTTTGAGCGGTCGCCGAGGGGAGCATCGATCATGTCGTGCAGAAGCCGCTCCTCGGGTTCGCCGGGAATGAGCTCCGATCCTTTCGAGCGCAACAAAGATTTTGGCTTGAGAAACAGAACGGGGTCGTCGCTCTTGATTGCCGCGATCATGAGGCCGTAGGCATCTATCGGCGTGGAGGGGCAGACAACCTTCATCCCATGGAGCTTCGAGGCGATGGAGTCAAACGAATGGGAATGGTAGATGCTTCCGTGAATGCCCGAGCCCGTTGGCGTCATCACCACCAGCGGCGTCTTGTAGCGGCCGCCGGAGGCCCAATGGGCGTTGGCGGCGAGCTTGAGCATATCGATGACGTTAAAGATGTAGTCGACGAACTGGATCTCCGCGACAGGGCGGCCGCCGGCCCAGGCGAGGCCGAGCGCTGCGCCGATGATGCCGCGCTCATCGAGAGGGGCATTCCAGGCTCTTTCCAGTCCCTGTGTCGCGGTGAACACGCCGCCAAGGGGCGGGCCGACGTCCTCTCCGAATATCTCGGTGACATTGAGATGTTTCTCGCCATAGTGCAGAGCCATGCGGATGGCCTGCGCCATAGTGGCCATCTTAACTGCCTCCCTTTGTGGGATAGGACGAGGGAAGCCCATCGGCGAAAACATCCTCCCACACCGTCTCGTTCGCGGGAAAAGGCTCGGTCTTGGCTTGCCTGTGGGCCAGGTCGAGCGCGTTGGTCTCGATTTCCCAGATTTTCTTTAAATCCGCGTTCTTCGCCAAGCCGCGCTCTAAAAGCGCTGTTTCGAACAGCCCAATGCAATCAATTTCAGGGATGCGATTGGCACCTGAAGAGGAGGAGTGCCCGTAGAGGCGGCTGCAGCGCGCTTCGAGCAAGTAAGGCTTGCGGTTCTTGCGGATATAGGTGAACGCTTCTTCAAGCGCGCCCCATGACTCAGCGACGTCATTGCCGTCAATCGTTCGGCCCGGCATGTCCGGAAACACTTTTGACCAGTCGGAGATATTCCTCTCGCCGTGCTGGGTTTTCATTTCGGTCGAGATGCCCCAGCCGTTATTGACGACGATGATCAGGATGGGAAGCGGAAGCGCGGGGCGGTTGGCCCAGACGAGGCACGAATGGAAATCACCCTCGGCCGTGCCGGCGTCGCCGCCGTTGACGACGGTGATCGCGTCCGTCTGAGCCCGCGCCTGCGCGATGCCGGTGCCGATGGCGGTCGCATACTGCGTCTCGATGGTCGGCGAGATGGGAACCACGTTGAACTCGGGGATCGCGTAGTGGTTGACGAAGTTTCTGCCCTTCGAGTAGGGGTCGGTGGCAACCGAGCGCATTTGGCGCAGCGCGTCGATCGGCTGGCCGCCCAGCGCGATGACGATGCCGGCAGAACGGTAATGCAGATGCAGAAAATCGTAATTCACGCCGTGGCCTTTCTTGATCTGGAGGCCTAGGGGCACGTTGAAGGCCTCCTCTCCGGGGCCGCCGATCCAGAAGTAGCCGTCGCCGCCCTTGCTCATCTTGATGCACCGCTCTTCTAAGAGACGAGCGCGGACCATGAGCGCGTGGATCGTGAGAAGCTTTGCGGCGCCCAGCTTCTCATAGGGGTCGGAGAGCATGGCTTTGGCGGGAGGCTTGACTGTGGACATCGCAGGCATATTAGAAAATCGAGAGCCTCGCGCCAAGAGGCTCGCGCTTAATTGCGCGAGGAATTGCTCGACAACGCCATGATGATGGTTTGGACGCGAACCTGATCCGCCGCCTCTCTGCCGCGGAAACTTCGGACTGGAAATATTGTTGCGCCAATAAGTTGCTATACTGCGGTCACGCGCCGTGACGGCGGCAGGATGTTTAGAGGAGAAAACGACATGGTGACCGGACTCGTGCTGGTGCGTTTGATGGCGGGAAAAGAGAAGGCGGCGCTTTCGCGCATTAAGGAACTCAGCGGCGTCTCGCATGTCACGGCCGTATTCGGGCGCTGGGATCTCGTGCTCGACATCGAGACCGAGGACGTCGGCACGCTTTCGAATGTCGTCGTTCGCGACATTCGCGCGACCCCGGGAGTGCTCTCCACTGAGAGCCTCGTTACGACCGCCATCTAGCGATCCTGCGGTGAGCGAACCCATCCTCTCCGTCCGCAGCCTGCAGACCCACTTCATCACGCGCGAGCGGGCCGTCAAAGCGGTTGACGGTCTCAGCTACGACCTGCATCCAGGAAAGACTCTCGCCGTCGTCGGCGAGTCGGGATCCGGCAAAAGCGTTCATGCCTTATCCATCCTCCGGCTTCTGCCGCAACCGCCCGCGCAAATCGTCGGCGGAGAAATTCTTTTTCAGGGGCGCGATCTGCTGAAGATGAATTCCGAAGAGATGCGCAAGATCCGCGGCAACCGCATCGCGATGATCTTCCAGGAGCCGATGACGAGCCTGAACCCCGTCATCAAGGTCGGAGAGCAGATCGCCGAGGCCATCGTTCTGCATCAGGGATTCTCTCAGGAGAAAGCCTGGGTCAAGTCCGTGGATCTCCTGAGGAAGGTGGGCATTCCCCATCCCGAAGAGCGCGTCCATGACTACCCGCACCAGTTCTCCGGCGGCATGCGCCAGCGCACGATGATTGCGATAGCGCTCTCCTGCGAGCCCGATGTCCTGATCGCCGATGAGCCGACGACGGCCCTCGATGTCACGATCCAGGCCCAGATCCTTGAGCTGATGAAGGACCTGCAGCGCGAGTACCACATGGCAATCGTTCTCATCACGCACAACATCGGCGTTGTCGCCGAGATGGCTGATGATGTCGTCGTTATGTATGCCGGCCGGCCCGTTGAATATGCGCCGGCGGCCGACCTCTTTAAGAATCCAAAGCATCCCTATACCAAGGGCCTGCTCGGTTCGGTGCCCTCGATTTACGAGCGCAAGGAGCGCCTGACCGCGATCCCCGGCCAGCCGCCGGACTTAAGCGGCGGTTTCCCCGGCTGTCCGTTTGAGCCGAGATGCGGCTGCGCTCAGCTGCGTTGCAAGACCGACGATCCGCCGCAGTTCCATCTCGCGGACGCGCGGATGTCGAACTGTTGGGAAAACGAGAACGACTCTTTGGAAAGATCTTCTCGCCACGCGGCGGGGAGGACCAGGTGAGCGTTGCGCCCATTCTTGAGGTCAAGAACCTGCGGAAGCATTTTGACGCCCGCAAGGGCCTTTTCGGCGAGAAGGCCACGGTCAAGGCGGTTGACGGCGTGTCCTTCAACGTGCTGCCCCAGGAAAGTTTCGCTATCGTCGGCGAGTCGGGCTGTGGAAAAACAACATTGGGCAAGCTCGTGCTCGCCCTCGAAAAGCCCACCGGCGGCGCGGTCTCCTTCAATGGAGCGGACGTTTCTAAGATGAACGGCGCCGCCCTCAAAAAGATGCGCCGCGAGATGCAGGTCATTTTCCAAGATCCCTATTCGAGCTTGAATCCGCGCATGACCGTCCATGACATCATCACCGAGCCTTGGGTGATCCACGACATGCACAAAGATCCCGCGGCGCGCGCGCGAAAACTCGCCAAACTTCTTGACGATTGCGGCATCGCGAAATCTTATCTGCCGCGCCATCCGCATGAATTTTCGGGCGGCCAAAGACAGCGGGTCGGCATAGCCAGAGCGCTCGCTTTAGATCCGCAACTTCTTGTCGCCGATGAGCCGGTGTCCGCCTTGGATGTCTCGATCCAGGCCCAAATCCTCAATCTATTGAAAGATTTGCAGACCGAGCGCAAGCTGGCGTATCTATTCATTTCGCACGATTTTTCCGTGGTCCGTCATCTGTGCACCCGCATTGCCGTTATGTACTTGGGCCGGATCGTCGAGACGGCCGATTCCGAGGCTCTTTTCAATGACCCTCAGCATCCGTACACCGAGGCTCTGCTCTCCGCCGTTCCTGTTCCCGACCCCGCCATCGAGAAGCGGCGCAAGCGCATCCTCCTGAGCGGGGATGTTCCCTCGCCGCTCAAGCCGCCGCCCGGCTGCCGCTTCCACCCGCGTTGCCGTTATGTGAAAGAATCATGCCGGACCCGCGACCAGGTCCTGCTCCCGGCAAAACCGGATCACAATGCGGCCTGCGATATTCTCCCTTTTAAAGACGCGCGCAGCGTCGCCGCGCTCATCGAACTCTAGCTGAGGCACTCATGAAAAAAATCGTCCTTCTTCTTTTGGCGCTTTCCTGCTCAGCGCCCTCTTTCGCCGCCGTCAAGAACCCCGACATCTTCACCTACGATGTCATGGGAGACGTCGACAGCCTCGACCCCGCGTGGATCTACGACGGCATCAGCCAGGAGGTTCAGTTTCAGATCTATGAGACGCTCGTCCTTTATAAAGGAACTTCAAGCGAGAATTTCGAACCGCTCCTCGCCACCGCGGTTCCCGACGTTGGCAACCTGGGCCTCTCCAAGGACGGCCTGACCTACACATTCAATATCCGCTCCAATGTTAAATTTCACGATGGAACGCCGTTGACGCCCGAGGATGTTAAATATTCCTTCATGCGCTTCATGCTCATGGAGCGCTCAAGCGGCCCCTCGGCGCTATTAATAGAGCCATTGCTCGGCCTTGAATCTGTGGGCGATGAGAAAGGCAAGCCAATTCCCGCCATGTTCCGGAAAGCGGAAGAAACCCTTCAAGTGAAGGGCAACAAGTTCATCATCAAATTAAAGAAGCCCTGCGCTCCTTTGCTCTCGATCTTGGCGACGTATTGCCCCATCGTCTCGAAAGCCTTCGTGATCAAACAGGGCGGCTGGGACGGGACCGAGGCGACCTGGATGGCGCACTACAATCCCGCGAAAGAAGGTACAGGCCTGCACGCCGCCGCCAATGGCACGGGGCCATTCAAGCTGGATCGTTGGGATCAGCAGAACTCCGCGGTGATCCTTTCGCGCAACGAGAATTACTGGCGCGCGCCCGCGCAACTCAAGAACGTGGTCTTTAAGACCGTGAAAGAATCATCAACGCGCAAGCTTCGGCTTCAGGCCGGCGACGCCGACGCCGCTTTGATGGAGAGGGGGTTTCTGCCTCAGGTCGCAGGCCTCGAGGGGATAGTCGTCGCCGACGATCTGCCGTTTCTTGAAACTCACAATTGTTTCATCATGAACTTTCACGTTAATCCGACGGCCAATCCTTACATAGGCTCAGGCAAGCTCGACGGCGAAGGCGTCCCGCCGGACTTCTTCTCGGACCTCGATGTGCGCAAGGGCTTCGCTTATGCCTTCGACTACGACGTCTATATTAAGGATGGCTACCGCGACAAGGGCCAGCGCGCCCGCGGCCCCATCCCGAGCGGCGTCTTCGGCTACAATCCAAAACAGGCTCTCTGGCCGCACGATTTAGCCAAGGCGGCGGAGCATCTCAAAAAAGCGTGGAGGGGGAAGGTGTGGGACACGGGCTTTCTGGTGACGATCACCTTCATGGAAGGCCGCGCCGACCGCCAGCTCGCGGCCCAGATACTGAAGACTGAAATTGAGAAATTAAATCCCAAATTCAAGGTCAACATACGCGGCATTTTATGGTCAACCTATCTGGCCCAGTATGCGCAGGGGAAGATGCCCATCGTCAATGCCCGCTGGGGCCTCGACTTCGCCGACCCGCATAACGCCGTCCACCCCTTTCTGCACAGCCAAGGAAATTACGCGAAAGTTCAAGGCTATAACAACCCTCGGGCCGACGCGCTGATCGCCAAGGCCTGGAAAGAGGTCGACAAGCAGAAACGACGCGGCTTTTACCGGCAACTACAGGCGATCGCGCATGAGGATCTGCCCAGCATCTTCACGCTTGACACCTACAACTTCCAGGTGAAGCGCGCCTGGGTCAAGGGGTGGTACTACAATCCCGTCATGATGTACGGCTACCTGTATCCCGTCTTCAAGTCCGAGCAATAAGCAATGAAAACCATTCTGCTTGCCGCCCTCATCGCGCTTCCCGCCTCGGCCGCCGTCAAAAATCCCGACACGTTTGTGTATGCCACGATCGGCGACCCCGAGAGCCTCGACCCGGCCTGGGCCTACGACAGCTACTATTACGATCTATATAAATCCTCAAAATGAGTGCTAGAATACAATCATGGTAAAATTGCTCCTTGCCGCAAATTTAGTTTTTGCCGCCTTTTCGGTCTCCGCCCGCGCCGAAGCCGTTAAGAATCCCGAAACCTATACGTACGTGACGATCTCAGATGCCGACAGCCTCGATCCCGCTTATGCGTACGACACGGCTTCGCACATGGTGATCCTCAACGTCTACGAACCCCTGTTCCAATTCGACAAAAGCTCGACGGAGAAGATGATTCCCCTGCTCGCCACGAAGGTGCCCAGCCGCGAGAACGGCCTCATCTCAGCCGATGGCCGAACATATACGATTGAAATCCGCAAAGGCGTCAAGTTTCATGACGGCACGCCGCTCACCGTCGAGGACGTGAAGTGGTCTCTTCAGCGCTTCATCCTGCTCGATCGAGCCGCCGGACCGGCATCGCTTTTGATGGAGCCGCTTCTCGGCTACGCGTCCACGCGCAGCGACGACGGCAAGACTATTCTGCCGAATGTCTGGCGGGATGTGACGAAGGCCATCAGCGTCTCTGGAAATAAACTGATCCTGCGTCTGCCTCGGCCCTATGCGCCGATTTTGACCATCCTCGCGTCGTGGGCGCCGATACTTCCCAAGGCCTGGGCCATCAAGAATGGCGACTGGGACGGGACCGAGGCGACCTGGAAAAAATACAACAACCCCAATAAGGAAACTTCGCCCTTCTTCGAGCGCACGATGGGTTCGGGCCCATTTCGTCTTGAACGCTGGGACCGCAAGACCAAGGAGTTTATTCTGACCAGAAACGACGCGTACTGGCGCGCTCCCGCAAAACTCAAGAATGTGGTCATCAAGGGCATTAATGAATTCGGCACGCGCAAGTTGATGCTTCAGGCGGGAGATGCCGACGCGATCTATGCCGACCGCTCGGTTCTAAGCCAGATCGAGGGGATGGCCGGCGTTTCAATTATCGACGATCTCCCCACTCTCGACATGAACCCCGTCGTGTTCTTCTCCTACAAGATCAACGCGGTCGGCAATTCTTTCCTCGGCTCGGGGAAGCTCGACGGCGACGGCATCCCGCCCGACTTTTTTTCCGACAAGGACGTGCGCAAGGCCTTCGCCCACTCGCTCGACTACGAGGGCTTCATCAAAGACGTCATGCGCGGCAAGGGCACGCAGGCCAAGGGCGCCATCCCTAAAAGCCTTCCGGGATACAATTCAAATGGTACGCTGTACTCGCTTGATCTGAAAAAGGCCGAAGAGTATTTTCGCAGGGCCTACGGGGGAAAGCTCTGGGACGCGGGATTTAAGTTCACGATAGCCTTCAACTCCGGCAACCTGCCGCGGCAGACGATATGCCAGATGCTCAAGCGCAATATCGAGGGCCTCAATGCAAAATTCCAGATTGACGTGCGCGCCGTCGAGTGGCCGACCTTTCTCGACGCCTACAAAGCGTCGAAACTGCCGATGTTCGTGATGGGCTGGAACGCCGACTATCCCGATCCGCACAATTTCGCCTTCCCGCTTCTGCACTCGAAGGGGGACTACCCCTCAACTCAGAAGTTCAATATCCCGGAATTCGATCGCCTGATCGAGGCGGGCAACGCGGAGACGGATATGGCCAAACGTAAAGTGATCTACGCGAAACTTCAGGACCTCGCCTATGAGGAGGTCCCGCAACTCTATCTCATCGACACCGTGCGCTACCGCACCCAGCGCGATTGGGTGAAGGGTTGGGTTTATAATCCAATTTTCCCCGATTCTCCGTACGGCAGCTACTTCTACACGATTTCCAAGGAATAAAGAAACCTCGTGCTCAAGTTCTGCCTTAAGCGCCTCGCCTTCCTGCCGCTGGTCATGTTCGGCGTGACCTTTCTTCTGTTCTTCTGCCTGCAGTACCTGTCCCCGGAGATGCGCGCCTCGCTGTACATCAAAGACCCGCGCCAGCTCTCCCAGCTCGACGCGGTCATCGAGAAGTACGGCCTGCGCAAGCCGATGCCGGTGCAGTACATCATCTGGCTCAAGCAGGTCGTCAAAGGAGACCTCGGCTACTCGGAGACGGCCAAGATGCCGGTGGCCACCGCGATCCGCGCGTTTTTCCCGGCGACATTCGAGCTCACCGTTCTGACTTTCTTTCCGATACTGATCGTCGGCGTGTTCTTCGGCGTGCTGTCGGCTGTGTATCGCGACAAAGCGCTCGATCATGCGACGCGCTTTGTCGCGATCACCGGCTACTCTCTGCCGAGCTTCGTCCTGGGCTTGGTGCTCCTGATGGTGTTTTACGGGCACCTGCACTGGTTTCCGCCCGGGCGCTACACTCTTGAGACCGACATGCTCGTGCACCTTGAATCCTTCCGTCATTACACCGGTCTACTGACCCTCGACTGCCTTCTCAATGGTGAAGGGACGGCCTTCCTTGATGTCGTCAAGCACATGATTCTTCCGGCAAGCACCCTCCTCTATATCTCCGTCGCCTTGTTATTACGCATCACTCGCTCCTCGATGCTTGAGGAGCTGTCCAAGGATTATGTGCGCACCGCGCGCGCCAAAGGCCTGCCGGAGCGCGTCGTGATACGAAAGCACGCCC
The DNA here is from genome assembly GCA_964529095.1 of uncultured Elusimicrobia bacterium. GTDB lineage: Bacteria > Elusimicrobiota > Elusimicrobia > UBA1565 > UBA9628 > GWA2-66-18. Next base: position 9,264 of record CAZGVK010000141.1, on the reverse strand, counting down.
TGGCCAACGCCTTGATTCCGGTCGTGACTCTTTCGAGCCTTCTTTTTATCGGGCTTCTCGGCGGCGTCGTCATCACGGAGACGGTTTTCGACTTTCCCGGAATCGGGCGATGGGGGGTGCAGGCGGCACAACAGCTCGACGTGCCGGGTGTTCTGGGCTCGACGATGCTTGCCGCTTTTCTGTTTGTCATGGCCAACCTGATCTCCGACATACTTTACGCCATTGTCGATCCCCGCATCCGTGTGGGAAACTGACAAGCGCGATTTTATATGGAACGATTGAAGAGTATCGCGAAGTTGCTGAAGAGGCGCCCGATGTCCTTGCTCGGCTTCGTTTTGATCGGCTTTTTCCTGGGCGTGGCGTTGTTCGCACCTCTCCTGGCGCCGCCTGAGGCGGGCACGCGGGATGAGTATATTATCCCGCAGAGCGGCTACAGCCCGGATCCGGTGCGCCCCTCTCGGGAACACCGTTTCGGGACCACCGAACAGCAGTATGATCTTTACTACGGCATGGTCTGGGGCACGCGCACCGCATTTAAGGTCGCCCTTAAGGTCGTCGGCTTCTCGGTGTGCATCGGCGTCTTGCTCGGAGGCATCGCGGGCTTTTACGGAGGATGGGTCGATGAGATTCTCATGCGCTTCACCGACGTGGTGCTCGCCTTCCCCGATCTTGTTCTCGCTGTCGTCATCGTGGCGATCATGGGGCCGAGCCTTGAGCATGTCATGTATTCCGTCATGGCCGTGTCTTGGCCGTCCTACGCGCGGCTGATGCGTGGAGATGTGATGTCGGTCAAGGAGCGCGATTTCGTCGCCGCCGCGCGCGCTCTCGGCGCCTCCGACGCGCGCATACTCTTTCGGCATATCATCCCCAACTCGATCTACCCCGTGCTCGTCGTCGCGTCTTTGTCCACCGGCTCGGTGGTGATCACGGCGGCAGCGCTCTCCTTTCTGGGCCTGGGCGCCCCGGTCGGCTATGCCGATTGGGGACAATTGATTTCACTTTCCCGGAACTGGATCCTGGGCTCGGCAGGAAACCCTTTCGCCTACTGGCACACCGTTTTTATCCCGGGCATTGCGATATTCCTGTTTGTCCTCGGCTGGAATCTTCTCGGCGACGCTGTCCGTGATATTCTCGACCCGCGTCAGAAATAAAACACCTATGTCCACTCTCAATGCCCTCCTTGATCGCTCCGCGCAGGAAGGCGGAGGAAAAACAGCCTTCGTGTTCGGTTCGCGCGAAGTCTCCTTCATTGATTTGCGGCAAGAAGTTCTCGAAGTCGCTGAAGGCCTGCGGCGCGCGGGCATCAGCAAAGGCGACCGCGTGGCGATCGTCCACCGCAACGCGCCGGAATTCGTCATCGCCTATTTCGCGCTCAACCGCCTCGGCGCTATCGCCGTGCCGATCAACTTTATGGTGCAGAAGGCCGATGAGCTGGCCTACATGCTCGGCGACTGCGGGGCCAAGGGCGTTGTCACGCAAAGCGATCTTCTGCCTGGCCTGACGGCGGCGGCGGTGAAAAGCCCGGAGCTCAAGGCGCTCTGGGTCACCGACCTCGCCACAGCCCACTCAGCCTTGGTGCGACCTTTTGCGGAACTGCGCGGCGCCGCCTGCGTCGATCTCTCGGACATGGCGCTTGAAAGCGACGTTGCCGCCATCCTCTACACTTCCGGCACGACGGGCTTTCCCAAAGGGGTTATGCTGACGCATCGCAATCTGACGACGAACTGCGATGGGTGCCTGCGCCACATTAATTTAGACCGCTCCGACGTGGCGCTGTGCATACTGCCCATGTTTCACAGCTTCGCCTGGACGGCGATAGTGCTCGCTTCTCTGCGGCTGACGCTCACCTGTGTTATCTTTTCAGCGATTACGCCCGCCAAGCCCTGGCTCAATGCTATGGGGCGCTACGGCGTCAGCCTGTTTGCGGCGGTTCCCCAAGTTTATGCGGCTCTCTCGCGCGAGGCCAAGGACTGGAAGACCCGTCTTTTCTTGCGCTTCTGGGCGTTCCGCCGGGCCAAGATTGCCGTGTCGGGCGCAGCGCCCCTGGCGAGCGTCGTCGCCGAAGGCTTTCGATCCGCCGTCGGCGTTGAAATCGTGGAAGGCTGGGGACTGACCGAGACGAGCCCGGTCGCCACGGTCAATCCTCCCGGAGGGGTGCGCTTTGGCACGGTGGGAACGGTCATCTCTGGAGTCGAGATCAAGATCATTGATGAGAGCGAGTGCACAGCGCCTCAGGGTTCCATCGGCGAAGTCGTCGTCAAAGGCGACTGTGTGATGAAGGGCTACTGGAATAATCCTCAGGCGACACGCGAAATATTCACCGCCGACGGCTGGCTGAAGACAGGAGACATCGGCATTATCGATGCCGACGGCTACCTCTCAATTCGCGACCGCAAGAAGGACATGATCATAGTGAAAGGCCTGAAAGTTTTTTCCGCGCAGGTTGAGTCCGTGATCGCCGAGAACCCCGCCGTCGAGGAAAGTGCGATCATCGGCATTCCCGACGAGGTCGGCACCGAAATCATCAAGGCTTTCGTGGTCGTCAAAAAAGGCTATTGCCTGGAGAAGCCGGCCCTGATGCAGTTTTTCAAAGACCGTCTTGACGCCTATAAGCGCCCGCGCGATGTCGAGATTGTGGAGTCTTTGCCTAAGAACGCCCTCCAGAAAGTTCTCAAACGCGAACTCCGCGAGCGTGAGATCAAAAAGCGCTTGGCGGCGACAAACGCCAATTGAGATGGCCTCTCGACGCATACGCCTGAGCGCCGAGACGCGCGCGGCGCTGGCCCAAGTCTTTGCCGTTGCGCGCCAGCCGGTGTGGCTTGTCGGCGGCGCCATCCGCAACGCGGCCCTTTGCCTTCCCTACGACGACCTCGATCTTGCCTGCGCAGATGCCCGCGTTTTGGCGGCGGCGCTGGCGCGCGCATTCAAGGCCACCTGCGTCACCCTCGACAAAACGTCGGAGGTATACCGAATCATGCCGGCGCCGATGCCCGGGAAATTCCTCAAGCAGATTGACATAGCGGGTCTTCAGGGTGTTTCTATTGCCGTCGACCTCAAGCGGCGAGACTTCACGATGAATGCGGTGGCCTTGCCGCTCACTAAACACCTGCCGCCGTCTTTGCTCGAATCGTCATTTCTTGACCCACGGGGGGGCCTGAAGGATATTGCAGCCGGCGTCATCCGCGCGGATATCACGAAAAATCTTACTGATGACCCCCTACGCCTGCTGCGCGCATTCCGTCTTTCCGCCCAGTTGGGGCTCCGCCTTGAGCCAAAAACATTGGAGGCGATTGCCGAGCGTTGCCGCCTAATCAAATTTCCCGCCCCGGAACGCGTCGCCGCTGAATTGCTCCTTCTTTTTTCCCTGCCCGGTGCCTCTTGCTGGATTAAGCGCTTAGATGAATATGGACTTTTGACGGCGGTGTTTCCGGAGCTTAAGCCCGCGCGCCGCTGCGCGGAGGATTATTATGGATCGGGGGGAGTCTTGAAGCATGCGCTGGAAGTCTGCGCCCGCGTGGATTTCCTGCTCGCGAACCTAAGTCAAATCTACCCCGATATTGCCGCCGACCTTTCGGCCCACATCGCCGCGCGCGGCGGGCCGTCGTTTCGCGCGGCGCTGATGCTGGCGGCGTTGCTGCATGACGTCGCCAAGCCGGAGACCGCAAAAAAAATAGACGGCCGCCTGCGCTTTTTTGAGCATGACACCAAAGGCGCTGTCGCCGTTGAAAAAATACTGCGCCGGCTTCGTCTTTCGAATGCGCTGATCGACATCGTGGCCGCCATCGTGCGCCATCACCTGCGTCCGGGCCACCTGGCCGCAGGCGGCCCGGTGACCAAGCGCGCTCTGTACCGTTTTTTCCGCGATCTCGGCACGAATGCCCCCGGGCTCTTGATCGTCTGCTGGGGCGACCATGCGAGCTATATGCCTGAGGCGGCGCTCAAGCGCTTCCTTAAGTCCGCGACCACCGAATCAAAGCCCTCCCGCCTACCCGCGGACGCGCGCAAAACCGTCGCCCACCTCAAAATCGTCTCGACACTTTTGCGCCGCTGGCGCGACTTGGAGCGGGCGCCGAAGCCCTCCCGCCTGCTCGACGGTCGCGAGATCATGAAGGCGCTCAAAATTCCGCCTGGTCCGCGGATTGGCGAACTTCTTGAACGCGTGCGCGAGGCCCAGGCCGAGGGGAAAATAAAAGACCGCGCTCAGGCGCTGGCCTTCATCGCGAGCCCTCATGTACGAGGCAAAACGCGGCTGCGGAATTAGTATAAATATCTATCCCGATGCGAGGCCCTGAAATCTTCCGTCAGCCTCTCTTGCGAACTGCGACAGAAGAGCTGGCCTCGGAATCCTTCGAGGACATGGTGAAGTTCGTCGTGGATTTGGAGCGCAATGTGATCTGCGTGGGCGGCGGTCTCCACGCCGATGAGGAACAGCGGCTTTTGGAGGATGGGTCGCGCCCGGAAGACCTCTGGGGGGCGAATTATTATCTCGCTGATACATCAGAGGAGAGATACGAGTTCACTTCGATGATCAATATCCGCCCTTCTCAGGGAAACACGGTCCAGTTGATCCAGTCAGAGGATGTCCGCAAGCGCGTGCGCAGCCTGGCCGTCCACTTCTTTGAATCCTCCACATGAAGGCTCATCAGGGCCTTTCACGCCGTGATGTCATCGGTTACGGCCCGGCCAAGATCGCGCTCATGGCTGCCTCTGAGTTCAGCCGCGCGGTCAGCCGCAAGCACAACCGGGAAAACGTCCTCGCCTGCTTTCGGCGCGCACGCGAGCTCTTGGGGATCCTTGAAACAATGCTTCTTCCAGCGGTCGCTATGCGTCGCCTAAGGCCGCTCTATCAATTGGCATGCGAGAGATCCCTATTCAGCGATCGGCGTTTGGATCCGCGCACGCTGAGCCGGTTCGGCTTAGAGATGGCCGACGAACTGGAGCGGGCTTTCCGATAGGAGATCGGGGGAACTTCTCCGGACGCATGCTCACGCGTAAAAACTCTTCGAGAGCCAGGCCGAACCGTCAGCGCCGCGCCCTCTCTGCGCTTTGCAAGACGCCGTCCATTTCACGCATATCGGCCTGAAATAATTGCGTAACAGTTTGCAGCTAGCCTTTCCTTAATAGTAAAAATAGAAAATATGATGGTGCTCATCGCTAAAATAATTCGCCGGACCTTTGCGGCCGCCGCGTTCGCGCTGGTCGCCGTTAGTCTCAGCTGGATTGTTGCCGCTTCGGCCCTTGCCGAATCCGTCATCGTCGCGGGAAACTCCTTCGTGCAGGCGCACCCCGGGCGCCTTAGCTTGACTAATCGCCTGATCGTCAAGCTTCGCAACCGCAATGAGGCCCGCGCCCGTCGTCTGAGCGCCGGCAGGATGTTCGCCTTGAGTTCCGGGGCTGGAATCAAGCTGTCGCATATCCGCTCGATGTCGGGCGACGCCCAATTGCTCCGCTTGCCGCGCCTGATGACCACCGCTGAAGCGGCCGTCTTCGCGCGCAAACTCTCCGCGAACGCTGACGTGGAATATGCCGTACCAGACGAAATGAAATGGCCGCTCTTTTCTCCTAATGATCCTTGGTTTCCTATTCAATGGCACTACCAGGCTTTCAGCTCCGAGATCGGGGGCGCAAACCTGCCGGCCGCCTGGGATATCACTCAAGGTGCTGGCAGCATCGTGGTGGCTGTCATTGACACAGGCTTGGTCGCGCACACTGAGATGTCCGGCAGGACCGTCGCCGGATATGATTTCGTTTCAGAGGACGCTCCAAATTCGTTTCTGACCGCAAACGACGGGAATGGACGCGATAGCGACCCCTCCGACCCGGGGGACTGGATTACCGCTGAGGAGGAAGCTAGTGGTCTTTTCCCGGGTTCCCAAATTCAAGATAGTTCCTGGCACGGGACCCATGTCGCCGGAACTATCGGCGCCAACTCCAACAACTCGTCCGGGGTAGCCGGTATCAACTGGTATTCGAAGGTCCAGCCTGTGCGCGTGATAGGGAAAGGCGGCGGCTACGACTCCGATATCATAGACGGTATGCGCTGGGCCGCCGGTCTTTCAGTCGTAGGAGCGCCGGTCAACGCGTCTCCCGCGAAAGCGCTCAATCTCAGCCTGGGCGGCATTTCAGGTTGTAGCGCTGCCTATCAGGCTGCTATCAATGAAATAATCGCGGCGGGCGCTGTCGTGGTCGTCGCGGCCGGCAACGATAACGCAGACGCCGCCTTAGATTCCCCCGGAAACTGCCTCGGCGTGATCACCGTGGCCGCGACCAAGCGCAATGGAGGCAGGGCGTCCTATAGCAATTTCGGCCCAACGGTCGAGATCTCAGCGCCGGGGGGAGACCTTACGATGACTTCACCTGGCAATTTTTCGGCCGCTCCGGATGGCGTGTTGTCCCTGACAAATTCAGGCACCCAAGCGCCCATCTCGTCGACTGTAGATTTCTTCAAGTATTTAGTAGGCACGAGCATGGCGACCCCGCATATTTCCGGAATTGTTTCACTGATGTTCTCGGTGCGTCCATCGTTGACCCCGGCCCAGGTTCTCTCAAAACTCCAGGCCTCCGCGCGAGCCTTTCCCACAGGCACCGACAGCGACTGCACGACCTCGACCTGCGGGGCGGGCATCGTGAATGCCGCCGACGCAGTGAAAGGCCTCAATCTCGCCGCGCCGGGCCTCAGCGGAGCCGCGCAGAGCGCCTCTTCGATATTATGGAACTGGACGACCAATGGCAACTCTTGTCCAGCCAGCCTGACATACACCTTGATCAATGCCTCCAACGGGGCTACGATTAACTCGGGAACGGCTTTGACTTTTACGGAGCCGTTGCCGCCCAACCAACTTCAAGTCCGCGTGGTCAAGGCTGCTTGCCAGACTATTTCCAGCCCCTTGAGCCTCGGGGCATCCGTCTATACTTTGCCCGATCTCCCGACGTTGATGACTTTGACCGCCATCACAACCGGCTCGGTGACTCTCGGCTGGAGCTCGACTAATCCGAACTACACGCGTTTTGCGGTCACCTACTCGCCGGACGCTTTCGCGACCACTTCCTTGACGCGCGTCGCCTTCTCCGATAATTTCACGGGAACCTCGCTCGGCATCGGCGATCTGACAGCCGGAACGCTCTATTTCATTCGTGTTCAGGCTTTCAGCGGTAAATCTTCCGACGCTTTTGGCGGGACCGGCACGACATTCCTGATCGGGTCATTCTCCACAAAACTGACGCAAACGCCGGCGGTCGTTGGCGCGGGGAGTTCTGCAAGCGCGATCAACTGGTCGTGGTCGGCTATCGCCGGGGTCCAAGGCTACCGTCTGTATGTTGCCGGAGGATCGCCGTTGCTTATTGATACGACGCTGTTGTCCTTCTCTCAAACCGGGCTCGGCATCAACAGCAAGCATGGAGTCGAGATCGAGGCTTACAACGCCTCCGGACCGGGCCCGCGTTCGGCCCCGGTCTTTGCTTTTACAAAAACGACGGACCCGGCATCACCCGCAATTACCGCAGTCAGCAGCAACAGCGTAGGCTACTCCTGGGGAGCCAACGGAAATCCGAGCGACACCTTCTATGAAGTCAATGTCGCAGACGACCCGCTCTTTGCGTCAATTGCGGCCACCGTGTTCGGCAAGGCGACGAGCGCTATCGCCGGAGGTCTTTTACCCGACGTTCTGTACTACGCGCGTGTGCGCTCCATCAGCGGCAGCCAGGCGACGGGAAACTTTATCCCGCTGGCGTCCATGCGCACGCTTGGCGACGCGCTCATCACCTCTATGCCCACCCCGCCCTCGGCCTATCGAGCGCCCAGCGGCACCATCGGTCAGTGGCAGTTTGATGAAAACACGGGCCTGGCCGCGGCGGATTCCTCCGGCCTTGGCAACGCCGCCGTTCTGAGCTGCAGCGCTCCTGCCTGCACTCCTACCTTCACAGCCGGTCCTCCCGGCCTGGGCGGCGCCGTGCTTTTCTCAGGCCTTAATAATGGGTTGGTGCGTATTCCGAATATCCCAAGCTATAACTTCACCGATAAAATCACCGTTTCCGCCTGGGTCAATCCCTCGACTTTGTCCCAGCCCAATGGAGCGGGCCTCGTCGTGCGCGGCAACGGCGGAGTCGAGAATTTCGCGCTCGACGTCTCCGGCGGCCGGTATCGCTTCGCGGCGACTCCGCTTAAAATCGTTTCCTCGACGAACTTGATTGCCGTCGGAACCTGGACTCATCTCATCGGCGTCTACGATTCCGCCGTCGGCAGCGCCACGCTTTATGTCAACGGAAGTCCAGCCGAGACGGCGCTGTCTGTGCCTGCGCGCACGGCCGCCGCCCACGACATCTCCATCGGCAACCGCCAATCGGCCGCCGCAGACTACGACCGCGGCTTCTTGGGAAGCATTGACTCCGTGCGCATTCAGAACCGGGCCTTAAATGCCGCTGAGGCGCTCGCCGAATATAAGGGAAGCTTTGTCTCGACGGTCACCTCGCCTGTTCCGAACAACGCCATCCTCGTGGGCTTAGCGCCCAACGCCTTCAGCGCGCCCGCCACCATTTTTATTTCCGCCGACCCTTTTGCGCATCCCATCAAAATTTTGCCCGCGGTACTCAGCGCGGGCCTGGCCGTCATCCCCGCCGGCTACGCGCTCGTGCCGAACAGCATCATCGAAATTGTTCCAATCGTGGGGGGGGTGCCCTTGACGCAGACGCTTGGTTCCGCGGCAAGCATTTCCATGCCCTACTCCGACGCCGATGGCGACTCTATCATCGACAACACGAACCCGCCCTTGGCCGCGTCGAAGATTTTAGTCTTTACGCTCAACACCACGGTCAATCGCTGGGAAGCTCTGCCCACTTCCAGGGACAGTTCCTCACGGCGCGTCACCGCCATAACGCCCCACTTCTCGGTGTTCGGGATGTTTGTGCCGCAGACGGTTGGGACGGAGCTTTCAGCGGTCCGTGCGTATCCGATTCCCTGGCGCCCGGGAACTGGAGGTAAATTCGACGCCGTCGGCATCACCTTCGACCGCCTGCCGGTGTCCGGCACTATCCGCATTCTAGACCTCGCCGGAGAGCGCGTGCGCGAAATTTCTTTCGATGGATCCGCCGCCGGATCGGTTTTATGGAACGGCCTCAACGACCACGGCCGGCGCGCGGCCAGCGGCGTCTATTTCGCATATGTCACCCGCAATGGCGCCGCCGCATTCGTCAAGTTCGCGATCGAAAGATGAGAACATTCCCTCTTGTTGTCCTGATGAGCCTCTCCGCCCTTCCGGTGAGGGCGGG
>CAZGVK010000140.1:0-5458 GCA_964529095.1 uncultured Elusimicrobia bacterium | reverse complement strand
TCTTCGGAATTTTTGAAGGGACACTTCCTCGCCTTATGGCTCGGTCGTCGGTCACACCCTATCGGTATGCTCCCTTCTCGCGCCTTGTTAGAGTATCGCCTCGACATCCAAAATTCACAAAGTTATTATTGCGTCAACCCTTAGGGATTTTGAGCCCGTTTCTTCCAATTCGCGAGGCGCTCGGCGATTGTCTTAGGGCGATAGGCATCCCACGGAATGGTGGCGCGTGAAATCCCGACGCTCTCAAGACACGTTCCGCTGCCGGTTTCAATGGCGACGACCCGGCCCGAATGGGCCTTGCAGTACGCCTCGACCGACGCGCGATCGGGCTGCATGAGATAGCCTTTCGCGTTGACCGGGGTGACCGCGACGAGAGCGTTCATGTTCCATTGCTTCGTGCGCGACGCGAAAAATCCGAGATTGTTCGTCATGAAAAGCCCCTCGACGCCGCGGCCGCGTGTCCAGATCAAAAATTCCTCAAACAGCTCGCGGCAACCGAAAGCCAGGGCCAGGTCCACAAGGGAATTGTGCAGAACGACTTTATCAACCGGAAATTTTCTCAAACGCAGAAACTCGGCTTCAATGAGGAGCATAATACCCGCCGAGAACCGCTTTTCAATCAATGCGGGCGCGCGCGGCAGAAGTCGGAGGCCGAGCCGAAAAATCTGGACAGGCGCCAGCGCCGCGAAGCGCTTAAGGACCGCGCCCGTCGGACCTCTGTCCATCGCGTCGCGCGCGTACAGCGACATGTTCGGCAGAACCGCGGTGAGCCGAAATGGCCGGCCACGCAGGGCCAAACTCGCCGCCTCAAAACCCGCAGGCTCAGGGGTCCACAGAATCTCACGCACACCCTGTTTCTCCAGCCAGTCGAGATAGAGATTCAAGTCCCCGTGAAAGCTTGTTTTTTTCCAGACATGGACAGGCGGAAGTTCGCCGATCAACTCCAATTGACGGCCTCCTTGAGCTCGGCCGAACGATAAATCGCGGAGATCATTTCATCTACTTTTAATGTGTTCTCAATTGAATTGCGTGGGACGCGCCTGAGCCGAACGTTGTTTAGAAAATCCTCGTCTTCGCGATAATAATTCGACGCGTGCGCCGGCGGCGACAGCTCGAACGCCGGTTCTTGCTTAAGATCGGCGCGCTGGATACAGCGCTGGCCGCTCGCGCTGTCGAACAATATCTCGTCGTCGCCGACCGACATGGCGCCGCAGTCGCCTTCGATGTAGAGCGCCAGCTCCAGAGTCGGCTTGTTCGGCACGCTCCAACTCGCGTTGAGCAGCCCCTCGCAGCCGTTCTTATATTTGAAGGCGACTACGGCTTCGTCCTCAACTGCGCTATAGGGGCTGCGCAATTCCGCGCGCAGACTTTGAGGAGCGCCGAAGGCCTCCAGGAGAAAGAACAGCATATGCGGCGCGGGGTTGATGACGACGCCGCCTCCGGATTTTTCCTTTTGAAAGAGCCAGCCCTTCTTGCGGCCGAAAACCTCGGCGTGCTCGACCCATGCCCGATAGCGTTTTATTTCCCCAAGCGTTGGAAGCAGGCGGCGCGCCTCGGTAAAGAGCGGGTCATAATCGATCGAGTACCCGACGGCGGTGATCGCCTTTTTCTCGGAGGCGAGCTTTGCCAGCGCTCGGCACTTATCGAGATTCTCGGCAAGCGGCTTTTCGATCAGCACGGCCACGCCCCGCTCGATCAAGGTCTTAGCGATTGAGAAATGGGTGAACGTTGGCGTCGAAACGATCGCCGCGTCAAGCGAATGGCGGGCAAGCAAAGCGTTGAGCTCGGCGTAGACAGGTGCGCGCAGACCAAGGCTCTTCAATGTTCCGTGAATGCCGCGATCGGCCTCAACAGCGCCGACAACGCATCCGGGCGCCAGGACCTCGAGCATCGCGGCATGCGTCAGGCCCATTTTCCCCATGCCGACGATCCCGACTTTAATCATCGGCCTTCCGGTGGTTGACGAAACACCTCGGGACTTTCTCCATCCGTCTTTTTCACATCATGAGTTTACCCTGTGAACCCGCGTCTGGCAAGTGCGCGGTAATATATACTGTGCTCGGAACCAAACTCGAAGCCCCGTGTCATAAAGCGGATCGTTCAGGAGGTTTTGTCATGCGTCGATTTTTAATTCTCGCCTTGATTCTCGCCGCCTCTCCATCCTGGCCTGCGCCGCTTAAGAGCGAAGAAGCTCCCGCCCCGCTGAGAGAGTGGGTATCCTGGGTCCTTCGCGGCGCCGAGCGCGAGACTTGCCCATTCTTCAATGGACAAGAAACGCGCCACTGCTCCTGGCCCGGCGTCTTGAAGCTTACCCTCGATGAATCGGGCGGACGCTTCGAGCAGTCCTGGCGCGTGCATGCTGAAAGCCGGGTTCTCCTGCCGGGCGGCGAGCAGTGGCCCCAGGAGGTGCGCGTCGACGGCGCTTCCGTCGCGGTGGGACCTGGCCCATCCGTGCTGCTCAAGCCCGGAACAAAGACGGTGACGGGGTCCTTCACCTGGAAGCGTCTGCCCGAGCAGTTGGCGTTGCCTGCGGAGACCGGCCTGCTCGCTTTGACGGTACGCGGCCAGGCGGTGGCGTTTGCGCCGCGCGACGACGCGGGGCGCTTATGGCTTCAGGCCAAGTCCGTGCCCGTCGCGCCGAAGGAGCAGTCGCACCTTGATGTTTCCGTGCATCGACGGCTAATAGACGATGTTCCTGTTAAATTAATCACACTCATCCAGCTCAAGGTGTCCGGCCCCAACCGCGAGGAACACCTGGCGCGCGCGCTCCCGGAGGGGTTCTCGCCGATGTCATTGAGCAGTTCTCTGCCCGCACGGCTCGACGCCGACGGACGTCTGCGCGTGCAGGTGCGCGCGGGAACCTGGGACCTCATTCTCGTCTCGCGCCGCGAGGGCGGTGACGAGGACGTTCGCCTGCCCAAGACGGAAGGCGCCTGGGATATGGACGAAGCCTGGGTGTTCGAGGCGCGCCCCGAGTTGCGTCAAGCCGACCTTGAGGGCGTGCCCACGCTTGACCCTCAACAGACCGAACTGCCGTCGGACTGGCGCTCCCTGCCCGCCTATCTTGTGCATCCCGGCGACACGCTGCGTCTGTCGCAAAGGCGGCGCGGCGATGATCCGCCATCCCCGGACCGGCTCTCGCTGTCGCGCGAGATATGGCTTGACTTCGATGGCGGCGGTTTTAGCGCGCGCGACCGCGTCGGCGGTACGCTCGGCAAGAGTTGGAGGCTCGAGGCTTCCCCGGAAACGAAGCTCGGACGAGTCGCTGAGTCAGGACTTGATCAATTCCTCACCGCGCTGTCGAGCGGCGGCCCCGCCGGCCTCGAGGTACGCACGCGCCAGGTCGCCGTCGAGGGCGACAGCCGCGTTGAAGGCCGCCTGCGCTCCGCCTCGGGCTGGCGCCATGATTTCGAGTCGGTCGGCGCGGTCCTGCACCTGCCACCGGGCTGGCGCGCTTTTCACATCAGCGGCGCGGATCAAGCCTCGCCGACATGGCTCTCGACCTGGTCTTTGCTCGACTTCTTTCTCGTGCTCGTCGCGAGCGCGGCCTTCCGGCGCCTGTATGGCCCGCGTTGGGGCCTGGCGGGCCTGGTTGGCCTGGGCCTGTCCTGGCATGAGGCGGGTGCCCCACGCTGGATATGGATCATCATCCTCGCGCTTGCGGCTTTGCACCCTGCCCTGAAGACGCACGCGTCGGCGCAACGCTGGGCCGGCACCGCGCGCCGCGGCATTTGGCTCGCGCTGTCCTTGCTCCTGCTCCCCTTCTTCGTCTCACAGATTCGTCAAGGAATGTATCCGGCGCTGGAATTTTCGTATAAAACCATTGAGCCGGGGCAGAGAATCGGAAATGACGAAGGTAAAGGTGGAAGCGCCGGAATCGATGTTCTGGGTTCTGCCGCCGCGCCTGCATCTATGGAATCAGAGGAAGCACTGAAAGAAGATCTTGCGGGAAAGATCAACGCTGGAAGATACTTGTTCAAGACTATGGCGTCCGTAAGCACCCCTCTGAAAAAGAAGGAATCGTCTTCCTTTTACTCCGTCGTCGCAAATCAAATGCGACTCGATCCCAATGCGCGCGTGAGCACGGGGCCAGGCATGCCGATGTGGTCGTGGCGTTCGGTGCGCCTGAGCTGGAAAGGCCCAATGCCTCAAGACCATCATGTGCGCCTGTGGCTGCTGTCGCCATGCGCGAACTTGGCGCTGGCCGTCCTGCGCGTCGCCCTATTGGCCGTGCTGGCTTTGCTCGTCGGCGGTTGGCCGGTGGGAGCATGGCTAAAATCTTTGCGCGATTTACAAGGACGCCGCAACGCGATTCACGCGCTCCTGCTGTTGGCCGTCCTCCTGCCTCTGAGCGCGTCGGCCCAGCAATTCCCGCCCAAGGACATGCTCGATGACTTGCGCGCGCGCCTGCTTGAGAAACCGGAGTGCGGCGTCTTCTGCGCCGACAGCCCCCGGCTACAACTGACGGCGACAAGCGGCTGGCTCAGACTGCGCTTCAACATTCACGCCGCCGCGGCGACGGCCGTGCCCGCGCCCGGCGGTGGCCGCGAGTGGACCCCCTCCAAAGCCAGCCTCAACGGCGTTTTTGCGCCTCTGCGCCGAGAGATGGACGGCTCGCTATGGGTGCCGGTTTCAGCCGGCGCTCATACGCTTATTTTAGAGGGACCTCTGCCCGATAGAGACACCGTGCAGATCTCCATGCCCCTTAAGCCGCACCGCGTGGACGCCTCGGTGACGGGCTGGGTTCTTAACGGTCTGCACGACGACGGACGCGCCGATGACAACCTGCAGCTCTCGCGTTCACGCGGCGCCGCGAGCTCGGCGGCGGCGACTGCGGCCGCGCGCGCGCAGGGCATCTTCCCTCCATTTCTGCATATCGAACGCGTGCTGCGCCTGGGTCTGTCCTGGACCGCGGAGACGCGCGTAACTCGGCTGACGCCATCCGGTACGCCGATCATCGTGCAGGTCCCCTTGCTGCCCGGCGAGTCTGTTACCGCCTCTGAGGTCCGGACGGTTGCCGGCAATAAGGTTGCGGTCAATATGCCGCCTCAATCAACGGAATTTTCGTGGACCTCGGTCCTGGATGAGACGACCAGCCTGGAACTCGCAGCGCCCACGTCGGGGCCGTGGACGGAATCTTGGCGCGTCGAACCGGGTCCGCTGTGGCATTTGGAGACCAAGGGACTAGCGCCGATCTACGAGGAAGCTCAGCCCGGCCCGCGCTCTCTGACTTTCCGGCCGCGGCCGGGCGAAACGGTTGCGCTCAATATATCGCGCCCATCTGCGGTCGCCGGCCAGACCTTGACGGTGGACCAAAGCATCATGACTTTAAAGCCCGGCGTGCGCGCCGTTGACGCGTCTCTGTCTTTGTCCTTGCGCAGCAGCCGCGGTGACCGGCAAACCTTGACCTTGCCGGAGGGCACTGAGCTGCTCGCCGTTCGCGTTGACGGGGCTGGCC
>CAZGVK010000139.1:0-3284 GCA_964529095.1 uncultured Elusimicrobia bacterium | reverse complement strand
TTCGTTATCAGGACAATGAGGGGATACGCAGGCCCGTGAGATTTGCCTCTTATATTTGGAACTGGAGTGCCCCAGGAGTTTTTGGACGGTGTAGAGGTCGGCGCAGCCGCGGAGCAGGACGCGGAAGGTCCGGGCCAGGACGATGCCGTTGAGGATATTGTCTGAGCCGTTCCTGAAGACGAAGCCGCCGTCCTTGCGGGGGAGTTCTTTCAGGACCTCCTTGAGCCGCGGCGTCAGGGGAATGTGGCGGGCCTCATAGTCCTTGGGGTGCCAGTCCTCTTTGGCTTGAACTGAGAGCGCGCGATTCTTGAAGTCGATGTCGGACCACGTCAGGTGGACGAGTTCGTCGCGGCGAAAGCCGGTGTGGAGGAAGACTTCGATGATGGGCCGCAGGCGGTCGTCGGCCGCCTTGAGGATCACGCGCACTTCGTCCTTGCTCAGGTAGCGCACTTGCCGGCGCGGCTCCCGGAATTTCTGGACGGACTTCGCCGGGCTTTGGGCCAGCGAGCCCCAGGCCACGGCCTTGTTGAGCATGGCCTTGATCGTGTTGAGCTCACGGTTGATGGTCGTGAGCTTGGCTCCGTTCTCGCGGCGATGGACCTTGTAGGCTTCGAGCTTTGCGGGGGTGATGGCACTGAGCTTGTCGGCTTTTATGAAGTCGGTGAAGTTTTTGATGATGTAGGTGTCGCGCTCGTAGGACTGGCGGGCCTTGTTGCTCTTGGAGTAGGCGAGGTATTCCTGAATGAAGTCGGTCAGGCCCTTGTCCTTGGCTTGGAAGCTCAGTTCCTTGCGCTCGAGTTTACCCTGGATATCGGCCAGGGCGAGATCGGCGAGGCGCTTGGAGCGGCCCACGCGCTTGCGCAGGCGGCGGCCGTCGACGTTGTAGTCGAGATACCAGGTGGCGCCTTTTTTGCCTGAGACTTGGTAAATGCGCGCCATCTCAGCTCTTGCCTCGCAGGCCCGCCTTCGGCGGCGCGGCCCTACCCGTGGCCAGGCAGCACTTCTTGTGCTTGCGTCCCGAGCCGCAAGGACAGGGGGCGTTTCGTTCGGTCATGGTATAATCCCTTTGGAGGCTTTGTGGCCGCGGCCACATTGCCTTTTTTATTTCCCGCCCAGTGCTTGGCCGGCGGTGACGTATTTCTGGTTCCGCGCTTTTGGGAAAGCCGGGTTCGTGTAAGCTAACTGCCCTGCCTTGATCAAGGGTGTGAGGTAGTTCGTGACCAGGTAGAGTCTGTTCATATCGAGTTGCGATGCCAACTCATTGGCTGACTTGGCGGTTGAGCAGAACTTGATTATCCGCGGAATTATCCCTTCTTTCAGGGGTTTCTTTATCGATTTTTCCTGTTCTTTATCGTTTTTCTTTATCGTTTTCACCCGTTCTTTATCGTTTTTCTTGATAGGTCGATGATAGGCTTCGATAAGTCTTGCTGGGAGCTTATAGCTGGCCCATCGTCCCGAGCTTTCTCTATCCAGAAGGCCGCGTTCTTTTAGGCCGACGAGAAGACGCGTGACATCGGCTTTGTGCGAACCTGTCATGGCTTGGATGGCCGCGTTGGTGATCGAGCCCGTGTTGCGGGCCTGGATGAGAGCCACTTGCTCATTTGGAGTCAATGCGGGCATCGATTCAAGCAAGCCTAATTGCTCGGCGCTCGTTGAGGACTTGGCGCAAATGGAGAGCCAGTCTCGGTCCTCCTTCGAGAGTAGGTGTACAAGCTTTAGCGTCAGACTGAATTCGTAGCGCTCAGTGTCGCTCGTAACGGCAGGCAGCAGCAGGCCCGCCTCTCGCCAAATGCGCAGGATTTTGGGAACCCCCGTTCCCGCTTCCTCGGCGAGAGAGATGTACCGGAACATCCTGAGCAGGATCGGATTGCGCGGGTCCGATCGATCGCCGGTCAGAAGGTCTTCTTCCGGGATGCGCGAGGAGCCTGGGTTTCTGAACATGAACTCCACGGGCGACGCCGTGACTAGGAGCGCCGCCGATTCGGCGTAATCGGCATGTGCCAGCATGTTGACCAGGGCCTCGCGCAACGCTTCGTGCGCGGCCGTCTGAGTCATGCGATAGGGGCCTTCAAGTTGGAACGGCGTCTTGAGGGGCGCGGTCAGGCGCGGATAGATCTGCTGAAAGGCCTGGAATAGATTGCCTTCGCAAACGAGCCGATCCTCCCAGCGCTCTCCGGACTCCGCGGGTACGGCGAGGAGACGGAAGTCGATGAGATGCCTGGGACGCAGAGTATGGAGGGCCTCTTCCGTGCCGAACATGAGGATGGCCGCGCGGGTG
This sequence comes from uncultured Elusimicrobia bacterium, assembly GCA_964529095.1. Classification (GTDB taxonomy): domain Bacteria; phylum Elusimicrobiota; class Elusimicrobia; order UBA1565; family UBA9628; genus GWA2-66-18. The sequence continues at coordinate 1,006 of CAZGVK010000139.1, read as the reverse complement.
AGGCCTTCTTTCCCGGTTTCCGGTTCCTTGCGATATCCTCCGATGGCGCTCATGAAGCGGGCACCGTCGTATTCGACTTTCGGATTGGCTGGATTCAGGGTTTGGTATCTCTGGCGATAGCCGATGAAAGTATCGTCATCGATATGATCCCACGTATAGCCCTGCAGGATCGTCGAGTCGGCGCTCTCCGCCGCGGCGTCGCGTATCATGCGGTCGACTTCCTGCTTGCTGCAGTTGTAGTCGCCTTCATTGCGCCGAACGTAGGTGCCTGCGTACGGGTTCTTGTTTAGGTAGACGGGCTTCTCGCGCGAAGAAGCGGCGCGGACTCTCATCACGACGAGTTGTGCGTCATCGACCGTCTCTATCGTTACGTCTTTCGGGCCGCACGCCTCTCGGCTGATCTTCTCCTTGTTGCGCAAGACGTTGGCGATGTCTTGGACCATCGCGACGGCGTTCTTGACGCCATGAACTTTGAGGCTGCCGCCGGTTTCGGCCACTCCCAGCAGAATCCAGCCGCCGGCTGTGTTGGCGAAGGAGCTGACGGTCGCCCACACACTTTTAGGTAGGCCGCCGGCGGCGGACTTGTACTCGATTTCCAGGCTTTCGCCGGATTCGAGCCGCGCCAGAAGCGAGTCAAGGTTCATGGGTATATTGTGGCACAAATCTGGCACATCGTCCTGGGGCCAAAATAAAGACGAGGACCGCCTTTCGGCCGTCCCCGTCTCTAAACACGTTTTTTAAAAGCATGCCCCCAACGAGAATCGAACTCGTGTTTCAGCCTTGAAAGGGCCGCGTCCTAACCGTTAGACGATGGAGGCGAAAAGTCGAAAAATTGAGCCGGGTGGGAATCGAACCCACGACCCCATGCTTAAAAGGCACATGCTCTACCCCTGAGCTACCGGCTCGCAGGAGTTTATTTTACCACACTAATTCAAGGTCTGGGTGATTGTCCCAAAGCGCCCTATGCGGCATTGATGGAATTGGAGTGGAATAGGGCACTCTTGCT
>CAZGVK010000138.1:0-15558 GCA_964529095.1 uncultured Elusimicrobia bacterium | reverse complement strand
TTGCACAGAGTGTGGTACGTGTAGGGACTGGAGGGAGTGGCACTGCGAAGGGTGCAATCGTTGCACATACGGTGTCACACTGCCCTGCGAAAATTGCGAAAGCCGCGAGTGACGTCCGTGGAATTGACGTCGCCAAACCGTGCGCATATTCACGAACGCTGCGGAACCAGGTTTGCCAGTTTGCCCGGTGTTATTGAGAAGTTACCGGTATTGGCCATTAAGCCAATGTCGAGACCAAGCGTCGCACTATGCGCGGCTTCAAGATCGCCGCTTCGGTAGGGGGCAGCGCCATCGCGGCGGCGCAACGCCGTGTGGCCCAATTGGAGCGCCGTCGCTCCCACCTGCCTCTGCGCGTTCCCGTCTCACAAGTCGTCGATGGCCAGGTCGTTCGCCTTTCCATCGAGAGCAAACACCTGACCAATTGCCTAAAAATGGTGGCCTACCAGGTGGCGTCAATGTCGGTCTTCTGCTATACTGAATTGAGACAGCGACCAAGTAAAAGATGGCGGAAAACGTTTGGAAGACAGAGGACTACGCGGGCGTGGAGGTCGCCTTGGAGCGATCTGTCTGGCAGAACAAGATTCTGCACCCGATTCTGGGACATCTTGAAGTCAAAGATTACTTGAGCGAGATACGCCTGAGCGTTCAAGCTCCCGAGGCGGTCTTTGCCAGCGTTCGCGACCCGAGGTCCAAGCTGTTCTACAGGTCCGGGCTGACGACCGGAAAGTACGCCAGACATTGGATCGTGGTCGTGGTAAAATACATAAAAGAACCGGAAAGATTAAGAGGCTATGTTAGCACGGCTTTTATAAGCCGAGAATTGAAGAGGCGGGGAGAAAAGCTATGGCCAAGATCAACAAGCTAAGCCTGGGGTATGATCCCAAATCGGATGTGCTGGAAGTGTCCATCGGGCCGCGGGCGCGAGCAGCCGTGTCGGTCGAGAAGGAGGATGAGGTTTTTCTACGGGTAGACCCTTTATCCGGGGAAGTCGTGGGCATGACCATTCTAGGCTTCAAGCATTACCTCAGCCAAAAGCTCGCTCATAAAGGCAAGCCTGTGGAGTTCTCGGTCGCGAATTAAGAAGCGATCACTCCAGAAGGCGGCCGGATCTCAATAAGCTTCTCGCCGCGGGTGTGATTTTTTTTATTCGCGGGACGGTTGCTGTTATGTGCGGTCTCATGCTGATCATTTCCGCCGCGCGGGCGGGCGAGTCCTGGCCCGACCTTGCCTCCCCGGCGCGCTCAATGGGAGGCGGCGAGCATGACGCGGCGGTGGTGGTGGGAGTGGAGGGCTATGCCTTCGTGCCGCCTGTGCCCGGGGCCGACTTTGTAAGACTTGTATGCTGAATGTCATGTGGTCGGTGAAACCTCCTGAAATCTACAGAATAGCGTCGTAGCGAGACGCCAACGCAAGGAGGCAAGAATATGGATGGACTTCATCGGACAGGACCGTTTGTGCCACGCAACTACGACGTATTCGCCGGGCTCGACGTCGACAAGACGAGCATTGCGGCGACATTCGCCGACCATGAGGGCACGATAAAATCGATGAGTATTTCCTACGACGCGGACAATCTGCTCAACTATGTCGCGAAGAAGTTCGAGGGCAAGCGCGTCGCTTTCGCCTACGAAGCGGGTCCGACAGGCTACGGGTTGCATGACCGCCTCACGACCGCAGGCTACCCCTGCCTGGTCGTGTCGCCTTGCATGGTTCCGACAGCACCAGGTCACCACGTAAAGACCAACCGTCTTGATAGCCTAAAAATTACGGGGGCGCTTCGGGGCGGACAGCTCAAAAGCATCCACGTGCCCACCACGAATTATCGGGACCTGCGTCATCTCATCCAGCTCCGAGACACCTGCGTCCGGCAGGCGACGGCGACGAAGTGTCGGATCAAGGCCCTGCTTCTGTTTGAAGGCATCCCTTTTCCCACGTCCGGTGCCGCAGGGTAATGGTCGAAAACCGTCGTTGCGGAACTCAAGACCTTGGAGTGTCCGGGGGCTGTCCGCTTCAAGGTTGACCAACTCATCGCCGCTCTGGAGTTTTCTGAGAAACAGGTGCTGACGACGACCAAGGAGATCCGGCGTTTTTGCACTCAAGACGCCGAGATTTATCGCAACATCCTCTTTCTTACCACCATTCCTGGTATCGGCTGGATCACGGGGACGCACCTTCTGGCGAGAATCGGAGACTGGCGCGAGATGGGGAACGTTTGTCAGTTGGGGGCCTTTCTTGGCCTGACCCCACGCGAGAACTCGACGGGGCTGGATGTCAATCGGGGATCTATCACCCGGACCGGAGACGGCCGGCTGCGTAACAAGCTGATCCAGTGCGCCTGGGTGGCGATTCGCAAGGATCCGGAGCTCGATAAGTTCTACCGGCGCATCTATCTGAGGCATCCCAAGGCGGCAGCGCCCAAGAAGGCGATCGTCGCTGTCGCCAGGAAGATCACCATGCGCATTCACGCGGTGCTGCGCCACCAGAGGCCTTACGAAGCGCGCGCGATTTCGTTGGCTCCGTTGAGCTAAGATGAGACTATCGCTCCAGGGAACGCCTCGATGAATTACAGAACCAGGAGAGATCCTGCTGGTTCGTTTCTAAGACAGAGGACCCGGGGCACACGATTACCCCCAAGGGAGACACGCATCTAAATTCAGTGTGACAGCCATGAGCTGTGCCACGTATAGCAGTCAGTCGCTCTTGGTTTAATGACCGACGAAAACCAGGCAAAAGGAGGCCTTGAAAAAACTACGAAGTTGCTACCGATAAACTTTTTGTTTCGCGGCATTGCTGGTCCAAGCGCTTCTGGAGCGGGAAGTCCGCAAAGCCATGGCCCGAGATAAGATCGATCACCTGCCGCTCTACCCTGAGGAGCGGGAGTGCCGCGCTCCCAGCACTGGGCGCATCTTGGACCTCTTCGCCCCTCTCCAGCGAAACAGGCTTTGCAGGGATGGTCGTCTGCTTTAGATCTTCGAGCCCGATCTCAACGTACTCCACAAGCAAATTCTCCAACTTCTCAATCTGTCCACGTCTATATTTCGCGCTAGAGGCTGACGCTGTGGCGCGATATCGCATTTCAAGAGTGCGGAAAGTCAGGTCAAGGACGTAGGCAAAGTGTTTATCGGTTTCGCCGTACATCGAAGCAAGGAGCTCGGCTTTGAGGGACGCCTTTGGCTTGAGAGCCTATCCAACGTTGAAACCTTCTACGATCGGGTCGGATTCAGCAAGCTCCCCGGGAAGTCGAAGGAAGGCCATGTGACCTGTGAACTCGGGACGGTGCAAGCGGAGGCCATTTGGCAGAGCATGCGCACTGAGAAAACGCTCGATTTTCTCGACGAGAATTCATGAAAATGCGTCATTGACAGGAGGAGAGGTTTGCCTTATACTAAGAGTGTTGCTCCGATGGAGAATCAACAGATGGAATCGATCGATTGGGATGCCGTCGCCGAAGCGGAAACCGTCGGCGCGTTGGCCGTCAGCCGCCGATCGAAGCATCGCCGTGCCAAGATGACGACGTCCGGACTGACCACGGCCCAATTGCGAGTGCTGCGCGATTCAGTTTCACAGTTGGTCGGTGCCCTGAGGCGTTCTGGAAAGCCTCTGCGAATTGGCAACGCTACATTCGAACTCAGCGAGCAAGGCAAGAAAGAGACCGTCGCAATCCAGGGTCTCTGACCCGCGCGGACGACCGCTCTCTTCGTTTCCCTTAATCCCCGCCTTGTCCCTCAGCCATTGTCAGGAGCGATCTGTATAGATTGCTTTCGACTTGCCGTATTGCAAGATTCGATCATCGGTATGTAAGCTGATGCTCCGTCTATGTTTTAGCTGCACCAGCGTCTCTCTGGATTACCAGTCTAAATCCACGATACTGTTTCCCGAGCATCATCTTGACGCCTAAAGGAATAACTCCAAGAACGTAGATTAGCAGGGTAAGCATGTGCTGGATCGAGGGACTAATCTGAATGCCCGTCGCGACGATCATCAAGCCGATGGAAAACGCCACGGGGATTGTGATTGCAGTGATTCGCCAAAATAGGAGCCATGCAATCTGCATCAACTCCGGGTAGGACGCTTTCTCTCTATTTATTTCCAGTGGCCCCCGCCTGAATAAGTGCTATTGCCTCTTTCTTCGCCTTTACGACTCGACCAAAAGCGCGAAACCAATTTCCACCCAAGTCCGGGAGATACTCCGTCATCCAATGCCCCGTGCTCTTGCGCAGCCAGCGGACAGGTAGGCGGCGAGCATTTTCAAACCAGTCTCCGGACTTTGTGTCGTAGTGGTAGGAGTAGAGAGGCTTGTACACCGAGCCCGTCAGCGCCACGCCGACGAACAGCACCTGCGGGTTCTTGTCTGCGTCGAAGGTCACAAATTCATACACGCCGGGCTTGTGCGGGGCGTGGGAGGGCAGGGAGTCGGGCTTAAAGCGAAAGCAACGGTCGGACATCGCGATGCGGAATTTACGGACGGACATAGCGTCATCCTTAGTAAAGGCCCATCTGCTCCTTCGCGTCCTCGGTGCCCATCGTGCGCGGGTCCCAGCCCGGCACGAAGGTCAGGTCCACATCGACATCCTTAATGCCCGGCAGTTTCGTAAGCGCGGTGTGCACCGAGGCGAGCAGCATCGGTCCGTATGGGCAGGTGGGCGAGGTTAATGTTATGCGCACCTTGACCGAGCGGCCTTTGGGCGACTCGCCAAACTCAGCGCCGTAGACCAGACCTAGATCCACGATGCTGATGTGTATCTCCGGATCCTGGACAGGCTGGAGCGCCTCCCCGATCTGTTTGAACGTCGCTTCCGTCACAGCCGCAGTTTTCACACTCATGATTTTTCCACCTCATGCGGCATGCGCAGGCGCAGGGCCGCCTCGAGCGCGACGCGCAAGGGCTCGATCTTCACGCGCGCGACCATCTCGGAGCCGAACGCATAGACCAGCAGGCGGCGGGCCTCATCAGCGCCGATGCCGCGCGCCCGCATGTAGAACAGCGCCTCAGATGAGAGCTGGCCGATCGTGCCGCCGTGCTTGCACGAGACATCATCGGCGTAAATCTTGAACTCGGGGTTCGTGTTGACCGATGCGGCCTCAGACAGCAGAAGGTTGCGGTTGTAGACCTGGGCATCTGTTTTCTGGGCGCCGGGCTGAACTGCGATGAGACCGTCGAAGATATAACGCGCCTTCTCGTCGACCACGGCCTTGTAGAGCTCGCGCGTTGTGCCGCCGACGGTATCGTGGGTGACGATCGTGTGATGATCGGCGATCTCGTCACCGTGGAGCAAGGAGAGCCCGTTGAGCGCGGCGTCGCCGCCCGGAGCGGTAAGCGCCAGGTGCAGGTCCTCCCGGACCAGCGCGCCGCCGAGGTTGAACACATGCGACTCGTAGCGCGCGTCGCGACCGACCGTCACGAGCAGCGCGGTCGTGCGCCGGCCCGACTTGTGCTCGCGCGCGACGCGGTAGTGCTTAAGCTTGGCGTTGTCGCCGAGAATCACCTGCACGACCGAGTTCGTCCAGAAAGGCACGCTCCCGTCGCCGAGCGACTCCTCGATAAACTCCGCTTCAGCGCCGTCTTCGATGATCACGATCACACGCATATGCGCGGCCTGCGGACGCCCGTCTGCGCCGGTCTGGATCTGGTGGACGAGATAGATCGGCCGATCGACACACGTGTTCTTAGCCACGCGCAGGACGATGCCGTCACGAAAGCGGGCCGTCGCGAGCGTCGCCAACGGCAGTTCGGCGGGAAGTGGCTGCTCGAGCAGGGGACGGATAAGCTCGGGTTCATCGCGCAGGGCCTCCACGAGCCCCGAGATCTTCACGCCGGGCGGCAGATCCTTGAGCGCTTCGTGCCTGCTCTCGCGCAGGCCGTTGACGAGGACGACACGATGAAAGCCGAGCGGGCACAGCACCCGGCCCGTGAGCGGTTCCAGCCGGTCCGACGCCGAGGCCGGCTCGAAATCGACGCCGGCCAGCGCGGCAGTCGGGGTGAAGCGCCAGGACTCGAGGCGGGCATGCGGCGGTCCGGAGAGTTCGAAAGACGCGAGGGCCGCCTCGCGAAGCGTGCTCAGCCACTGCGGCTCACCCGCTCGGCGTATGGCGTCCCACTGCGCGTTGCCGCGCCAAGATCTCTTGCCGGCGGTGGATAGAAGCGCCGTCACGCCTCCACCGCCGATTTTCCGGACTGCGCCTCTATCCAGCCGTAGCCCTCTTTTTCAAGCTGAAGGGCGAGTTCCTTGCCGCCGGACTTGACGATCCGGCCGCCGGAGAGGACATGCACGAAATCAGGCACGATGTAGTCGAGCAGGCGCTGATAGTGCGTGACGAGCACGACGGCGCGCGCGGGATTGCGCAATTTGTTAATCCCGTTCGCGACGATCTTGAGCGCGTCGATATCAAGCCCGGAGTCGGTCTCATCGAGAAGGGCTAACTTTGGCTCAAGAACCGCCAACTGGAGAATCTCGTTGCGCTTCTTCTCGCCGCCGGAGAAGCCTTCGTTGACCGAGCGGTTGAGCAAGGAGGGGATCATCTCAACGAGCTTGGCCTTCTCCTTAATGAACTTAAGAAACGCGCCGGCGTCCATCGCGGGCTCGCCGCGGTGCTTGCGCTGGGCGTTGTAGGCGGCCTTCAAGAAATACTTATTGGAAACACCGGGAATCTCGACGGGATACTGGAACGCGAGGAATACGCCCTCGCGAGCGCGGACCTCGGGCGCCATCGCGAACAAGTCAGCACCTTGATACAGCGCCGAGCCCTCGGTGACGGTGTAGCCGTCGCGGCCGGCCAGCACATAGGAAAGGGTGCTCTTGCCCGACCCGTTTGGTCCCATGATGGCGTGAACTTCCCCGGCATTGACCTCAAGATTGAGTCCCGTGAGAATCGCCTTGTCCCCGACTTTAGCGTGCAGATTCGTGATTTTCAGCATATTAGCCAACGCTCCCTTCCAACGAAATGTTCATAAGCTTGTGCGCCTCAACGGCGAACTCAAGCGGCAACTCGGCGAAGACCTGCTTGCAGAAGCCATTGACGATCATCCCGACCGCGTCCTCGGACGACAGGCCGCGCTGGCGCAGGTAGAAGAGCTGATCCTCGCCGATCTTCGAGGTGGAGGCCTCGTGCTCGTTGATCGCCGAGGTGTTCTTCACTTCAAGATACGGGAAAGTGTGCGCGCCGCACTTGTCGCTAAGAAGCAAGCTGTCGCACTGGGAATAGTTGCGCGCGCCTTGAGCTGATTTCGCGATTCTAACCGCACCCCGGTAAGCATTTTGGCCATGACCGGCCGATATTCCCTTCGAGATAATCGTTGATTTTGTATTTTTTCCGATGTGAATCATCTTGGTGCCGGTGTCGGCTTGCTGATAATGGTTCGCCAACGCCACGGAGTAGAACTCCCCGACGGAATCATCGCCCAGAAGTATGCACGACGGGTATTTCCAGGTGATCGCCGAGCCGGTCTCCACCTGGGTCCAGGAGATCTTCGAGCGCTTTCCCGCGCACTTGCCGCGCTTGGTCACGAAGTTAAAGATGCCGCCCTTGCCGTTCTTGTCGCCGGGGTACCAGTTCTGGATCGTCGAGTACTTGATCGTCGCGTCGTCATGCGCCACAAGCTCGACGACGGCCGCGTGGAGCTGATTTTCATCGCGCATCGGGGCAGTACAGCCCTCGAGATAGCTGACGCTGGCGCCTTCGTCGGCCACGATCAGCGTTCTTTCGAATTGGCCCGTGTCTTTGGCGTTGATCCGAAAATATGTCGACAGTTCCATGGGACATTTCACGCCCTTGGGGATGTAGCAAAACGAGCCGTCGGAAAAGACGGCGGAGTTTAATGTCGCAAAATAGTTGTCGGTGTAGGGCACGACCGAGCCGAGGTATTTCTCGATCAGCTCCGGATGCTCTTTGACCGCGTCGCTGAAGGAGCAAAAAATGACGCCCGCCTCGCCCAAGGTCTTTCTAAAGGTCGTCGCGACCGACACTGAGTCGAACACGGCGTCTACGGCCACGTTCGAGAGCATCTTCTGCTCATCAAGCGGGATGCCGAGCTTCTCGAAGGTAGCCCGAATCTCTGGGTCCACCTCGTCCATCGAGTTCAGCGTCTTCTTGGGCTTGGGAGCGGAGTAGTAGATGACGTTCTGATAGTCGATCTTGGGATAGTGCACCGAGGACCAAGCCGGCTCGGTCATGCCCAGCCAATGCTTGTAGGCCTTCAGGCGCCACGCGAGCATGAAGGCTGGCTCCTCCTTTTTCCTTGAGATCAGCCGCACCGTGTCCTCGCTCAACCCGCGTGGGACTTGATCGACTTCGATATCCGACTTAAAGCCGTACTTGTACTCCCGATTCGCGAGCTCCTTCAATTCTTGGTTGGCCATACCGGAGTATAACACATACTATACTTTTTTGTCAAGTATAAAATTCGAGACGATATTAGGGGCGCAGCCTGAGCCCGGCCGGCGACACGATGCTCCACTCCTCCGTCAGCGGTTGGGGAACCGTCTCCGCGCCGAGCGAAACAACCTGTCCTTGTTCCCAATTAGGATTGGAAATGGGCGCCAGAGGGACCAAATCCCTCGGCTTCGGCCGCCCCATCTTGACTTCAATCGGGAAGCAGCGGCCCGCAGCTTCGACGAGGAAGTCGATCTCCTGGCCGTCTCGGGTCCGCCAGAAATGGATATCCGCATCCCGCAGGTGATGCCGCAGTCCGCGAAGAATCTCCCCAAAGACGTGCGTCTCAAAGGCGGCGCCCCCCAGGGGCCCCAGGCGCAGGGCCTCGGGGTCCCGCCAGCCTGCCAGGTGGGCGCAGAGTCCCATGTCCAGGAAATAGAGTTTCGGGCTCTTGATGAGCCGCTTCGTCCTGTTTGTGTGGTACGGCGGCACGAGCTTGATGAGGAAACTATCCTCCAGAAGGCTCAACCAATTCTTCGCCGTCACGGGAGAAATGCCCGCGTCTCTGGCCAGATCGTCGTAGTTCACGACCGAGGCGCTGCGCAAGGCGCACATCTTCAGGAAGATCTCAAATTCACGGCGCTTCTCGATGCGCAGAAGCTCGCGCACATCGCGTTCGATGTAGGTCTGCACGTAACTTGAAAGGTATAGTTCGCGGGTGTCCGGGTCTGTTACTGCGAAGAGTTTTGGGAAGGTCGATTGCACTATCCTTTCAAAATAGGCCGACGGGGAGTCGGGGATTATTTTTTTCTCTTCATCGGAAAGTCCGAAGAGGTTGACGATGGCGACTCGTCCGGCCAGGGTTTCCTTAACTCCCTCCATGACGGAGAAATTCTGCGACCCCGTCAACCATATGGCGCCGGGGCCGGGGTTGCGATCGGCCAATCTCTTGATGGGACTGAGCAGTTGAGGCGCGTACTGAATTTCATCGATGAGCAGCGGAGGTTTAAGCCCGCGCATGAACAGTTCCGGGTTCTGATTGGCCCGAGCCCGGACGTCGAGGTTATCAAGATCCACGAAGCGGCGCGCCCCGGCGCAACGCTTGAGCAGGGAGCTCTTGCCCACCTGTCGAGGCCCGAGCAGCAGCCACACCGGGAACAGTTGTAGGGCCGGTGCTGGCGCAATCAAAAGGTCTTCCAGAGTGCGCGGAATCCATTGTTCTGGCATATCTGAAGCATACATCAGAATTGCCATAAAAGCAACGGACAAATGCATCAATTCACGGATGAACTGCAGAGACGCCGTGAGTAATCGGTTTGAGAATGGCGCTTCAAATTTCGCCCGGCTATGTCTTTGTTCGTATAACACTCATACTTGACAATAAAGTATAGATTCCTTATACTGAGTTGCATGCGCGAGCGCGCCGTCGCAGTGGAAACCGTCAATTGCAGCTAGGGAGCCCGATGAAACTGATCGAGGAGATCGAGTCGGCCGTCATCCGCTTCGCCGGCGACTCCGGCGACGGCATCCAGCTGACCGGCATGCAGTTCACGACGACGACCGCCTTCGCCGGCAATGACCTGGCCACCTTCCCCGACTTCCCCGCCGAGATCCGCGCCCCCGTGGGCACGACCGCCGGCGTCTCCGGCTTCCAGATTCAGTTCTCCTCGCGCCAGGTGCTCACCCCCGGCGACGCTCCCGACGTGTTCGTGGCGATGAACCCGGCAGCGCTACAGGCTAACTATAAGGATGTCAAGAAGGGCGGCATGATCCTCGTCAACAAGGACACCTTTAACGCGGGCAATTTAAAGAAAGCCGGCTACGAAAAGAACCCGCTCGAGGACGGCTCGCTGTCCGACTTCCGCGTGATTCCGGTCGAACTCGGGCGCCTGACGCGCAATGCGCTTGACGGCCTGGGCCTGACCGCGACGGAGACCGAGCGCTGCAAGAACTTTTTTGCGCTCGGCATGATGTACTGGCTCTACGACCGGCCGATGGCGGCGACGCTGAAGTACATCGAGACCAAGTTCAAGAAGAACCCGAAGTACGTCGAAGCCAACCGCAAGGCGCTTCACGCCGGCAACGCCTATGCCGAGACGGCCGAGATCTTCGGCCACCACTTCCGCGTGAACAAGGCCCCGATCAAGCCCGGCCTGTACCGCAACATCACCGGCAACGAGGCGGTGGCACTCGGCGTCATCGCTGCGTCGATCGTCTCGGGCCGGCCGTTGTGGTACGGCTCGTACCCGATCACGCCCGCCTCCGATGTGCTGCATGAGCTTTCGAAGAATAAGAACTTCGGCGTGAAGACATTTCAGGCCGAGGACGAGATCGCGGCGGTTGGTTCCGCCATCGGCGCGGCCTTCGCGGGCCACTTGGCGCTCACCGGCACCTCCGGCCCCGGCATCGCGCTGAAGGCCGAGGCCATCGGCCTCGCGGTCATGACGGAGCTTCCGCTCGTGATCTTGAACGTGCAGCGCGGCGGCCCGTCGACCGGCCTTCCGACGAAGACCGAGCAGGCCGATCTTTTCCAGGCCCTGTACGGCCGCAACGGCGAGTGCCCGGTCGTCGTCGTCGCCGCCGCGACGCCCGGAGACTGCTTCACGATGGCCTACGAAGCCTGCCGGCTCGCCGTCAAATACATGACTCCGGTATTCCTGCTCAGCGACGGCTACTTGGCCAACGGCTCCGAGCCGTGGCTGATTCCAGACGCCAATAAGCTGAAGCCGTTTGACAAGGTCCCGCTTCCGCCTCTCGGCGAGTTTAAGCTGTACAAGCGCGATCCCGAGACGATGGCCCGCCCGTGGGTGACGCCCGGCACGCCCGGCTATGAGCACCGCCTCGGCGGGATTGAAAAACAGGACATTACCGGAAATATTTCCTACGATCCCGACAATCACGAGCTCATGGTGCGCCTGCGCGCCGCGAAGGTCAACAAGGCAGCACGGGACATTCCGCCGCTCGAGATCCTCGGCGAGAAGAAGGGTAAGGTCCTGGTCGTCGGCTGGGGCGGCACCTACGGTGCTATCACCGCCGGAGTGCAGAACCTGCAAAAGAAAGGGCATAGCGTCTCGGCCGTGCATCTGCGCCACTTGAACCCACTCCCATCGGACCTGGGCGACATCATGGCGGGCTTTGAGCATGTGGTCGTGCCCGAGCTCAACATGGGCCAGCTGCTTAAGATTTTGCGCGCAAAATACCTGGTTCCGGCGACCGGCATCAACAAGATCAAGGGCCAGCCCTTCAAGGTTGCCGAGATAGAAGAGGGCGTTGAAGCGATCCTTAAGGGAGGAAACTGACATGGCCATCGAATCCGACAGCGAAATGGAGATGCTTCCCGCTGCGGGCCCCATCGTGCAGACCGCCAAGGATTTTAAATCGGACCAAATGGTCCGCTGGTGCCCCGGCTGCGGCGACTTCGCGATCTTGGCGACCGTCCAGAAGCTGCTCCCCACTTTGAACATCCCCAAGGAAAAGTACGTGTTCGTCTCGGGCATCGGCTGCTCCTCGCGCTTCCCGTACTACATGAACACCTATGGCTTCCATACGATCCACGGCCGCGCGCCGACGATCGCGACGGGCATCAAGTGCGCGAACCCGGAGATGCAGGTCTGGGTCGTGACCGGCGACGGCGACGGTCTTTCCATCGGGGGCAATCATCTCATTCACGCGCTGCGCCGGAATGTGGACTTGAAGATACTGCTGTTTAACAACCGCATTTACGGCCTGACCAAGGGCCAGTACTCCCCCACCTCCGAGCTCGGCATAAAGACGAAGTCCTCGCCGATGGGCTCGATCGATGCGCCCTTAAATCCAATCGCGTTGGCGCTCGCCGCCGAGGCGAGCTTCGTCGCGCGCGCGGTGGACACCGACCTTCCGTATCTGAGCGAGGTGCTGACCCGCGCCGCGAACCACAAGGGTTCTGTTTTCATCGAGATCTTCCAGAACTGTATTGTCTTCAACGACGGGACCTTCGATAACGTGGCCGCGAAGGACGTGCGCGAGGAGAAGATGCTGAAGATCGCGCACGGCAAGCCGATGATCTTCGGCGCCAAGCGCGACAAGGGCATCGTCCTCAACGGCCTCGAGCCCGAGATCGTCACATTCGACCCCGCAAATCCACCCAAGAATATCCTGATACACAATGAGAAAGCGCCCTCGGCGACGCTCGCCAACCTGCTCGGTCATATGGCGGAGCCGGTGCCGCAGGGCATCTTCCGCGCCGTCGAGCGGCCCATGCTCCACGAAATGATGGCCGCGCAGATCGACCAGGCTCGTAAGGAAAAGCCCGCCGATCTTCAGAAGCTGTTGAACGGTCCCGAGACCTGGACCGTCGCGGCCTAATAGGGGAGGAGATATGAAGCTTATCAAGCACGAAGGCGGGGTCCTCAGGAGCCTCTAGCCATGCCCCTCCCACAGAACGACTCCCGCCGCGCCGCGCTCGTTAAGGGCGCCTCCCGCGCCAAGACGAAAGCCTTGGTCAACCTCTCGGCCTGCACGGGTTGCGAGGTCTGCATCGTGGCCTGTCCGGTCCCCAACTGCATTGAGAAGTTCGGCGATGATCCCTCAAATTTCGGCGTCTACGTGAACTACGACATCTGTATCGGCTGTCAACTCTGCGTCAAGGACTGCCCATGGGATACGATTAGAATGGTTCCGACCACGACTCTCGCCGGACACCAGACGAGTTTGGACTCGCAACCGGACCGAGAGCACAGCGTGTTTTCCAAGCCCGAATTATTGCCTGAAGAAATCAGGACTCCCTTCGTTCTCCGAGGAGAAAAGCCCGTTCCGCCTCCTCCGGCTCCAGCTCCCGCGGCCTGACGGGCCCCAGTTTTAGCCCACGTTGGCCCACGTCGCGTCTTTCCGGGCCAACCCGCCATGTTGCCCGATGTGACCGAATGTTGCCCAATATAGCGGCCGACCGTAGCAAAAACCGTAGCAGTCCTCCCTACGGCGTCATTATACGGTTGCGGACGGCAAAAATGGCCGCGAAAGTACGACGTGCGGGGGATTGGTCCGGATTATGTCATCAATCCGGCACCGCATTTCACTGGAGCGGATGAGTCGCCGATCTAAGGTCGGCATGGATCCTGTTTCGATCATAGGTGTGGAATTCGGAAGAGTTGGCTGCATGGTTTTTAGCCGACTGGTAGACTGGCGACGCTCGGCTACGTCCATGTCTGCAATGGCGCGGGGCAGGTGCTCGAGGGAACCGCAGACGATCTCGATGTAGTCCGCACGCTTGAAGTTCTGGACCAGCGCACTCTCAGGAGGCAGGTCCTCAAAGTCCTGGGCCAGATTTTTCCTTCCGCTGCGGCGTCGCTCCCCGCGTTTCATCACGTGGAAGAAGCTCTCGCTGGAATTGTTCGTTCTGTCAATGAGGCGAGTGCGTCAATGAGCATGTGTTCCTTATCCGCACTGACGGAGTGCGTTTGACTCCCAACGCTTTTTACCTTTGGCTACAGGAGCCCGACACGGTTCACGCGATTCGGGCAACGAACGCGAACGCCGCTCAGCCGGGGATCAATCAGCAATCGGTGAACGGGCTCGAACTGGTTCTTCCCGATCCCGAGACAGCGCAGAAGTTCGAGAAGATGGCTGAGCCGCTGCTCGCCGAGATCGTCAACCTTGCGAAGCGGAATCAAAATCTCCGCCGCACCCGCGACCTATTGCTCCCGCGCCTACTTTCGAGAAAAATAGCCCTATGACCGACGAAAATCAAGTCTTCGAGCAAAAATCCATCCGCTATACCCTCGGCAAGCATGATTCCGCTACGAGCGGAACATCGCCTCCCTGTCCGACGGCCGCTACACTTGATAATAACTCAATAATATATTATCATGTATGTATCAAGTAGCGGAGGCCAATGCTCAAGGTCGATTTTGACGAACTGCTCAAGAGTCTCCGAGAAAGGGGCTCTGAGCTGGATGATATCGAGGTCAAGGACGCTGCCGGCGGAACCCCGACCCGGTTGTGGCAGTCATTGTCTGCCCTCGCGAATCGCTCCGGCGGCGGGACCTTGATCCTTGGCCTGTCACCCGACCTTTTCCAGCCTACCGGCTTGAAGCAGCTTGACGCCCTCCAAAGGGACATTGGAAACGCCTGCGCGGAGATGGCGCCGCCGATCCGACCCGCCTTGGACACGTTCACGGTGAAAAAAGGAAAGCGGGTGCTGGTCGTTTCCATTCCCGAGTGCCCGCGTCACCATAAGCCCTGCTTTTACCGGCCCAAGGGCTTGCCGGCGGGCGCTTTCATTCGGGTCGGCGACAGCGACCGCGTCATGACCGACTACGAGGTACAGAGCTACATTGCGGCTAGGGGCCAGCCGGAGGAAGATATCAGGCCCCCCGCGCGCGTCGAGTGGGACGCCGTGGATCAGGAGCGCATCAAGAAGTTCTTCGCCACTTTACGGGAGCGGCGTCCCCACGCGAAGCATTTGAGCCAAACGGAGGAGGTCCTCGCGCAGACTTACAAGATTTCCAGCCGGAGAGAGTCGGAGTCGGCGCTTGTGCCCAGCATGGTCGGCTTGCTGATGTTCGGTAAATATCCGCAGGGGGAGTTGCCCAATCTCTGCATCACCGTGGTGAGATACTCGGGAACCGCTAAGGAAGGGTCCCGCGACGCCTCGCAAATCATCGAGAATCAGAAAATTGAGGGCACCATACCGGACATGCTGGAGGGGGCCTTGGATGTTATCCGCCGGAACATGCAGCGGAGGACGCTCAAGACCGGCCTAATGTCGGAAGAGATCACGGAGTATCCCGAACTTGCCGTCAGAGAGGTGCTGGTCAACGCCGTCGGCCATAGGGACTACGGCCCGGGGGCGTTGGGAAGCCAGGTGCAAGTCAAGATGTTCTCCGATGGGTTGGTCGTCCAAAGCCCCGGCGGGCTTTTCGGTCCCGTGACGGAGGAGACATTGGGAGAGGCGGGGGTTCAGGCGTCCCGCAACGTCTACTTGATGCGGATGCTCGAAGAGATAGGGCTTGCTGAAAACCGTGGGTCGGGAATACGCACGGTCAGCGCCCAACTTGCCAAAGCGCACTTGCCGCCCCCTGAGTTCGAGGACGGCAGGACCTACTTCCGCGTCACGTTCTCCAACGAGTCCCTTCTCGATGAGGGGACCGTAACCTGGCTCAATCAGTTCGCCGGTTTCCCGCTTAACGACGGCCAGAGGCTGGCCCTGGC
>CAZGVK010000137.1:0-15387 GCA_964529095.1 uncultured Elusimicrobia bacterium | reverse complement strand
CGTTAGGAGTACAGTGAAAGCATGAACACTGGTCCAAAATGTTGTCCGAATTGTAGCGCCGATCTAATCGAAGGACGAAATGCCTGCGGATATTGCCTTAAGCCGCTCGTTGATGACGTTTCGGCACGTGAGGAAAAACCGGGCGACTCAACGGAGACACCCTGCCTGAGCACCAACGTTAGACCGAATGCAGAAACAGACGTAACATTAGCGACGAAACTGATTGGTGTAGGGCTGGTTCTCCTCACTGCTTATGGGCTTTTCGTGTTGGTAGTTAATGGCATCTTTTGGAAGATAGCTGGAAACGATCCAGGAAAACAAATCTATCTTCTCTTTTACGGCGGCCCTATCGCGCTGTTCATATTTATCAGCATCGGCGTCGTGGCAACGGTCTTGCTGGTATTGCGGAAACGCAAAGTGCCCCCGCCAGCGCAACCCCAGACGCAACCGAGGCCCGCAAACCCTCCAAGCGCCCTAAACCGCGGGATCACGCTCGGTCTGATAACTGTGGTCGCCATTTTCGTCTTCTCTTTGATGCTCTTTGTGTGGGGATGGATAAAGCTGCGATGACTACGAGGTAGGAGAAAGTAGCCCGTTTTCTGCCGTGGCTGCGTAAGGGTCAAGGCGTGGATGAAGAAGCGCGAGACGCCGGGACGATCCACCCAAAGGCTAGAAGTCGATCTGACTTAAGCCGCCGAGACCGCCCCGTTAAAAGAATTGAAGCCGCTCGACCGCCTGTTGCGCGTGAAAACCGATGATGGCGTCGTCGATCTCGGAATCGGGGACCAGTTTCCGAAAGGCCTTTATATCGCGATCTGGGAGCATTTCGGGCGCAAGCACGAGGCGGGCTCGGAGCCGGGACCCGTTCTGGTGGAACTCGGGGACTTCATATCCATGCTTGAGGCCGTGGGCGGCTTTGAACTCAGCCGGCGCGCGCTCTTAAGCTACAGCTCGCCGCGAATCAATCTCATCGAGCCCCCGCTCAAAAAAGACGGCAATGCCTGCTACGTCTTCCCGGATCACTTCGACCGCATGGCGATGATCCTGACCCTGCGGCGCTAGTCGGCCCAGGACCTCAAGGACCTGGCGGGCAAGCAGCTCCTCCACAAGAAAATCGTCGCCAAAGTCCTGGCCCGCAAGGCGCGCAGGTAGCCGCGATGAGCGCGGACGCCGGCTGAAGAATGGACCGCCTGCTGGCCATCGATGAAGTGGCCTCCTGGCTGCAGGTCAAGCCCCGCACGATCTACCAATGGGTCCACGAGGGCTATATCCCGGTCATCAAGCTCAGGACCTTGGTCCGCTTCGATCAGGCCAGCGTCACAGCATGGGTCAAGAAAAGAGAGACCGCGGGACGGATATCCAGGCGGCTGGAAGTGGACATCAGCTGATGCCGCGTCAATAACCATATTGCTTTATATCCTCGGAATAGGAATGTAGAGCAAAATGGATTATATCCGCTTTCCACGGGAAACCAAGGCTGGCGCAAGCTGGCCGGCGGAAGAGCGTGTATCATTTTACGCCACATCATAGCGGCAAAATGACACGTTGCCAGAAACGACCTGGGCATGAACGAAGCGTGAATTAAAGCGCCGTCGCGGAAATGGCGATGATCTTGGGGCCCAACAGGCGGTGCTCGGATCCCGAGCAGATCATCACTCCAAAAGGAGCGACCTTCGCATGATCGGCCAGGAATGTCTCAAGGCCGCGCAGCATTTTAGGCGTGATGCTGGAGGAGGACTTCGCCTCAATGGGCAGCAGCCTCTTGCCCATGGAAAGGACAAAATCGACCTCGACACCCGTTTGAGTCCGCCAATGATGGAGCTCCAACGCTTCGGAACTCTGCCAGATCGCCGCCCGGATTTCGTTCGCGACCCAGGTTTCAAAGAGCGCGCCCAGGTGGTCGGCGCTTTGAGCCTGCTGCCAGTCCGAGACCCCCATCAGGAAAGCGAGCACCCCGGAATCGAACCAGTAGCCCTTCGGCGACTTGACGAGCCGCTTGCCGAGAGTGCGGTGGTAGGGCGCGACCCGGAACCATTGGCAGGAGCCCTCAAGCAAACGAAGGTAGTTCTGCGACGAGGAAAGGGGCACTCCGGCGTCGCGAGCCGAGTCTGAGAGAGACAGAAGCCCGCTGCTTCGATAGGCCAGTTGCGTCATGAAGCGCAAGAAATCATCGGGCGCGCCGAGACGACGGACGGGCGAAACGTCCTTTTCGAGGTAGAGAGCGCGATAAGCCTTCATCCACTCCCGCCAGGCCTCGTCATCCTGGGCTTCCCAAGCGGGAGGAAGTCCGCCCCGCATGATCCGTCTCTTGAGGTTCGCGCGATTCGTCTTAGGCGCCGGAAGCGCGCGCAGCGCCGCCGTCGCGTCCGGCGCGCGCAAGAGACCCGGCCAGTCGATCGATTCGCGGCCCTCGATTTCCCCAAGAGTAAGCGGTCCAAGCTCAAGAATGGCGCTCCTCCCCGCCAATGCCGACGCCTTGCCGGCCGCGACTATCTCCGCCGCCGACGAGCCCGTGAGGAGAAAGCGCCCCAATTCCCGTTCCCGGTCGATGGACCTTTTGACGCGCAGGAATAGGTCCGAATACCGCTGGACCTCATCGACGGTCAAACGCGACGCCTGGCCCAGGAAGGCTTCGGCGTCGCTGCGCGCCGCGGCGATGACTTCGGGATCGTCAAAGGTGACGTATTTTCTTCCCGCGGCGATCTTGCCCTTCGAGACGAGAGTGGATTTTCCCGTCTGCCGCGCGCCGAAAAGAAGAAGGCAGGGAAACCGCTCGAGAAGGCGCGCCAGGCGGCCTTCCATGGCCCTATGGATCATGTGTAAATCAGACACGAGTCGTGTAGATTTGTCAATCAAACATCTCCGCTAAAAGAATTTGAGCCGCTCGATGGCCGCCTTCAAAAAATCAGGGGACAAATGGGCGTAGATCTCCGTGGTCTTGATGCTGGAATGCCCCCAAAGCTTGGACACGGTATAAAGGTCCGTCCCGCTCATCACTCAGTGGCTCGCGAATGAGTGGCGTAGGGAGTGAAGGCTGCCGTCGAGCTTGAGTTCGCGCAAAAGGGCGGCGAAACGATGAGTCAATGAGTCCGCGTTGAAGGTGCCGCCCGTCCGGTCCGGGAAGACCGGCGGGGTTGAATCCGCTGGTTCTCAGATGATAAACGCCTTGTTTTTAAGCCTTGAAATTTGGAGCGGGCGAAGGGAATCGAACCCTCGTCTGATCCTTGGCAAGGACCCGTTCTACCATTGAACCACGCCCGCAGTTCGAGCAGCATTCTAGCACGGATTCAGTCTTGAAATATTGAGTCCTAAGCGGTCTTCTCCGGCGAGGAGAGGTCTTTCTGGAGGAATGCCGCTTCATCTTCAACCATGCGCCGGTTCTCCGCATCGCGAGCATCGAGAATTTCGACGAACTTTTCGACGAGAACGGCAACCACCTTCGGGTCAAACTGCTGCCCCGAACGTTCTTGGATATACTTCAAGGCGTCGGTCACGGTCCATTCGCTTTTGTACACGCGCTTCGAGGAGAGGGCGTCGAAAACATCGGCGACGGTGACGATGCGCGCCTCGAGAGAAATCGCATCGCCCTTGAGCGCGTAAGGATAGCCGCCGCCGTTCCACCATTCGTGGTGGCCAATGGCGATTTTTGCGGCCAGGCGCAGGAGGCGGCTTTCCGCGTTGGCGAGCATTTTCGCGCCGTAGATCGTGTGCTTCTTCATCTCCTCAAACTCCTCCGGCGAGAGTTTTGCCGGCTTGCGGAGAATTGAGTCGGGAATCGCGACCTTGCCGATGTCATGGAGAGGCGCTGCGTAGCGGATATCCTCGGCTTCGAGAAAGGAAAGCCCCATGCCCTGAGCGAGGATGCCGGAGAATCGGCTCATGCGGCGCAGATGGCGTCCGGTGTCCTCTTGGTCGCGATACTCCGCCACGAGCGCCATGCGGTAGATTGTCTCCAGGTGCGAGCGGCGCAGGTCATCGTAGAGCGTCGCATTTTCAATGAAGGTCGCGGCCATCGTGGCGAGAATGCGGAGCAGGCCCTCGTCTTCCTCATTGAAGACGCCTTTGGCCTTGTTGAGGACCTCGAAAACGCCGAGGGCTTTGCCGTCGCGGCCGCGCAGTGGCACGGCGAGCACCGTGCGCGTCTGGTAGCCGGTGATGCGATCGAGGTCCTGGGCGAAGCGGGCGTCCTTGTAAGCGTCGCGGATGTTGACGGCGGACACGGTGCGCGCGACGAAGCCGGCGATGCCTTGGCCGATCGGGATGCGCAGCACTTTTTCTTCCATGCCGAGCGCTATTTTCGTCCATAATTCACCCTTGTATGAATCCAGGAGGAAGACCGAACAGCGATCGGCGGAGAGGATGTTTTTGACCTCCTCGGCGATGATAGTCAGCAGGGTGTCAAGGTTCGTCTCCGCGGCGACCATGCGGCCGAAACGAGACAGAAGGGATTGGCGTTGCTCGAGTTCTTGTCTACGACCCATGATTTCTTTTGAGGGCGCCGGCGACGAACTCGGAGAGATGGAGCACCCGCGCTTCAGGATAGTATTTCTTCAATCCTCGGGCAAGCTGGATCAGGCACGAGGTGGAGCTTGTCAGGATAAGCTCCGCCTGAATGGCCGCGGCGTTGCCTATTTTTTTCTTAAGGAGGTCATTGGAGAGATCCTCATGCGTGAAACTGAAGGCGCCGGCCCCGCCGCAGCACGCATCGGCGCCAGTCATTTCACCGTAGGAGGCGCCGGTCATTTTTTTTGCGGCCAAGCGCGGCTGATCGGCGAGGCCCTGGCCATTAAGCGCGCGGCAAGAATCATGATAGGTGGCGGAAACGCCGGCGGCGATGTTCGCCGGCAGTTTTTCAGCGCATTCCCCGTATAGTTCGATGACGTCCTTGATGCGTTTAGAAAATCTCGAAGCGCGCCCCCGCCATGCGGCGTCCTCGGGCTTTAAAAAAAGTTGCGGATATGTCTTAAGGAAAGCGACGCAGGATGAGCAGTCGCCGACGATGGGCGCCGTGGTAGCGGCATGCTGTTCCCCATGCTCAATAGTTTTCTTTGCCGATTCGCGGGCGTCGGCGAGTTCTCCGTAGTTGTAGGCCAAGAGACCGCAACAGGGATTGTTCAGATAGGCGCCTGTTCCCGTCAGCGTGTCTAAAGAAAACAGCGTCGCCGTGCCGACGTGCGGATAGAGATACCGAGGACCGCATGCCGCGAAATAGTGATAGGCCGGATTTTCTCCTTTTTTTCGAGCTTCGGTCAGATCATCGAGGTTCCAGAACGGGACCGTGCCTGTGTGTTCGTCCATCGCGGCCAGCGCGGGCAGTCCGACCGCGCGCAGAATGGGCCGTGCCAACTTTGATAGGCCCGTTTTCCTGAAGAAAAAAAGGATCTTAAGAAGAACCGCGAATAATTGCGGATTCCAAGTCATGACACGGCATGTTTTCCGCACCAACCAATGAGGTTCCTGGAGCAAACGTCTCCCCTCAAGCATAATATCGACGACGGGCACCTTGGCGTAGCACGCGCTCGTGCAGGCGCCGCACCCGAGACATGTCGACAGCGCCTCCAGGGCGGCCTTCTTGTCGTCGAGTTTTCCTTCGAGCATCAGGCGCACGATCTGATTGCGTCCACGCGGCGACTTCGACTCCTGCCCTGTCGCGACATAGGTGGGGCACGCCTGCTCGCAGTAGCCGCAACGGGAACACTGGCTTGCCGCGTCGTAGGTGGATCGCTCGCCCAGATCCGTCAGAAGATTCTCTAAGGATTCCGACATTACGTCAGCTCGCAGTTGAGGCGGCCCTCGGGATCGAATGCCTTGCGGATCCGCAGAGCCCACGGCGAAAATTTAGGCGGCTTCAGCTCCGGCAAGGACGAGGGAACATTGAGCGGTCGGGCGTGGAGTTTCATCGTGACCTCAAGGATGACGCCGTAAGTTCCCCAAGAGCCAAGCAGAAGGCGCGGAAGATCGTAGCCCGCGACGTTCTTGACGACCTTGCCCCCTAATTCGACGACGTCGCCGCTGGAGAGAAGCACGCGCATGCCCAGAATATCTTCGCGCAGGCCGACCCACGGCCTCGTTGCAAGCAGGCCGCCGACCGTGCCGCCGGTCTTGGGCAAACGGACGAACACAGCCTGGCTTTCAAGCTCTCGGTGCAACGCGGCAATTCGTATTCCGGTTTCCACCGTGAGGGTATAGTTGCGTTTGTCGAGGTCGGCGATGCGGTCCAGGCGAACGGTCAGGAGCTCAACGGCGGAGTTCAAGGTGACGTTTTTCCAGCGCGTTGACGCGCCGCGGACGCGGAATGCGGATCCCGCGGGCGCTGAACGGACCTTGTCGACGAGCAAAGCGGCCTCGTGCGACAAAGCGCCGGCATTCGGGCGCGTGAAATATTTCCCGATTGCCGTTGTTCCGGCGGACGGGAAGAGCTTGTCAGGATTGGCGAGGTTGCACGGATCGACCGCGTTCTTGATCCGGCGGAAAAGTTTCAGCGTCTCATCGGTCAGGAGCCATGCCATCGCGTCGCGCTTGTCGAGGCCGATGCCGTGCTCGCCGGACAGCGAGCCGCCGAGCTCGACGCACGCCTGGAGCATTTCGTGTCCCGCGGCCTTCACGCGCGCGGTCTCTTCGAGATTACGCTCATCATAGGCGATGTTTGGGTGGATGTTGCCGTCGCCTGCGTGAAAGAGCAGGTAGGTCTTCACCTGATGTTTTTTTGAAATCGCCTGGATGCGGCGCACGATGTCGGGCAGCTTGTCCCGTGGAACGACCCCATCCTCGACGAGGACGTTGGGCGCCAAGCGAGCGAGCGCCGCGTAGGCGCCTCGGCGGCCTTCCCACAGCCGCTCCCGCTCGATCGGGTCGGCCGCCGTGCGCACCGTGGAGGCAGACGACTGATGGCACAGGCGCTCGACGTTCACGGCTTCGCGCGCGCAGTCCTCGGTGGGCCCGTCGAGTTCGATGAGAAGGATTGCCGGATCCTTGGGGTAGCCGAGCGGACGCCCAATCTCGATGGACTCGACGGTGGCGCGG
This sequence comes from uncultured Elusimicrobia bacterium, assembly GCA_964529095.1. Lineage (GTDB taxonomy): Bacteria > Elusimicrobiota > Elusimicrobia > UBA1565 > UBA9628 > GWA2-66-18. The sequence goes on along the minus strand of CAZGVK010000137.1, from coordinate 8,364 downwards.
TCCATCGCCTCGAGCGCGCGCGGCACGATGCCGGCTGCGATAATCGCCGACACGCAGGCGACGGCGGCTTCGATAGAAGGAAATCCAGCGAGGATCGTGCGCGTATCTTCGGGCAGGGGCAGGAGCCGGACCCAGAGCTTTACGATTATTCCAAGCGTGCCCTCGGCGCCGATCAGCAGGCTCAATAACTCGGGACCGTCGTCATCCAAGGAAAAGAATTGCAACGAGCCGTCGGGCATCACGACTTCAGCGGCGATCATGTGATTTGTCGTCACGCCGTACTTGAGGCAACGCGGCCCTCCAGCATTCTCGGCCGCGTTGCCTCCAATCGTCGAGACCTTGAAACTCGCGGGATCGGGCGCGTAAAACAGGCCGACTTTTTCCGCCTCGCGCTGAAGCTGGAGATTGACGACCCCGGGCTCAACGCAGGCGACGCGGCTTTCCGTATCAAGCGATAGGATGCCGTTGAGCCGAGCAAGCGCTATCACCAATCCTCCTTTGACCGGGATGCAGCCGCCGGAGAGATTGGTTCCGGCGCCGCGCGCGATGAACGGGACTTCGTTGGCCGCGCACCAGGCCACCGCGCGGCGAACGTCCGCGCGATTGCGCGCAATAAGAACGCCATCCGGGCGCGCTCGGTCGAGCGCGCCATCGTAGGAATAGACCGCAAGCTCGGTCGCCGAGGAAAGCAAAGAACCGGGTGCGACCTGCGCTTCCAGCGCCTCTAGACGCATCAGGCTGAGGCTGGAGAGGGCGTCTTCGAGATCGGCAGATTGAAGAAGAAGAACGAACCCACGCCGAGCTCGGACTCGATGCCCATCTCTCCTCCATGCATCTGCACGATCTCGCGCGAGATCTTGAGGCCGAGGCCGAAGCCGGCCTTGCGCATCGTCTGCGCCTCTTGGGTCTGGAAGAAACGGGTCCAGACACGAGGAAGATCTTCTTTAGATATGCCGATGCCGGTGTCGCGCACGCCAACGATGACGCAGTCAGGCCGCATCGAGACTTCGATGGAGACCTTGCCGCCTTCCGTCGTGTACTGGACGGCGTTGGTGCATAGATTCTGAATGACCTGGCCGATGCGGCTCGGATCGCCCCGCAACGCCGGGACCAGCGGAGGCAGCATCGCTGAGAATTGTATCTGCTTGTGCGCGGCGACGACATCCACGCGCGACTTCACCTCGGTGATGACCGCAATGAGGTCCAGCGCGCCGATCTCCACGCGCAGCTTGCCGGATTCGATGGCCGCCAAGTCCACGAGGTCGGAAATGAGCCGGTTCACGGACTTCGCCGCGTTGAGGATGTGCACGGCGCAGGCAAGATCCTCGGGCTTATTCTTCAGGCGCATCCCGAGCACCTCGGCATATCCCAAAATCGCGGTGAGCGGGTTCTTGACGTCGTGCGCGACTGTCGCAAAAAACTTGGTCTGAAATCCGTTGACCTCGGCAAGCTTCTCCTTTGATATTCTGACCTCCTCATTCAGGCGCTCGTTCTCCAGTTTCGTGAAACGGTCATTGAGAGCGCGATTGATCGTCATCAGGAGACGCCCGATATCGATGGGCTTAAGAATGGCGTCGTCAAAGCCCCGTTCGATGGCGAGGCTTAGACCCCGGAGCGCGTCCTGAGCCGGAAACTGGTCGATCATGAGAACGATGCGCAGGTTCGGACTTTTCTCGCGCAGCGCGAGCGCTAATTTTGTGCCGGAGAGCTTGGTCGCCTCCAGGGCGCTCCCGCCGATGGCCGCAAGGGCAAAGGGCTTTGCCGTCATGAGGCGCAGACCCTCGGCGCCGTCCGTGGTCGCGACGATCTCATGACCGCATGCAAGCAGGGCCTCAGACAGGCGCGCGAGCGCTGCCGTCTCGTTGTCGACGATCAGGATGCGTTCTGACTTGCGCGAGCCCAAGAGCGCCTCCTCGAGGGCACCGACGACCATTTCGGCGACGCGCGGCGCGGTCTCGCGCGGCAGGACAGCGGGGAGGCCGTCTTTGATGGCGGTCGTCGCGGCGCTGATGGGATCGACGGGCGTCACCGTATAGGCGACAGCGCTTGGAATCATTTGGCGTAGGCGAACATCAAGCGCCACGGCGTCGGCCTCTGACTGGCCGAATTTGACCACGACCACTTTCCCGAGCAGAGCCTGGGGCTCGTTTTCCTGCTCTTTGCCGGTCAACCGCTTCCAGAAGCCGCCAGGTGATGGAGACGCTAGCGTGCGCTGCTCTGTCGCCAGGCGGTTTTGGTCGGCCAGGAGCTCGATGAGGCCCCGCGGCGATTCCATCTGAATGAACATGACGCCGGACTGACGCAGCGCGTTCTGAAGCGCTTGCGTGATGTACAAAGACTGCTCGACCATGAACACAATCGGAGCATCAACGGCGCGAACCTGATCAAGAAAGCCCATGGGCAACAATTGCCACGTCAGGCGGCGCAAGGGTAATTTGTGCGCGGGAGAAAGCAAGGTCGTCGGCTCGAACACGAAGAGAGCCAAGCCGCCTTTGTGCCTTTTTAGCAAGAGGCGCGCTTCGGCGTCCGCCGACGGCACGCAGGCGGCATCGAGCGCTACGGCGGAGAATGTTTCAGTCGCAAGACGCAGGGTTGCCGCGGAGACGTCCGCCACCGCGAGCAGTGAAAATTTGCCACCCGACATCGATAACGTCATCCCATTAATGAGAACGGCATCGGAGCTGACGAGGAGGACTCGTCCATTGGAGCTCACGCGGGAACCTCGGGCGCCAATTTTGCGGTAAAATGGGCGAGGCGGGGGGCTGTTGACAGCAGGCGCAGCGGGCGGATCGACTGCGCGCGCTGGGCAACCTCGGCGACGACCTCGATGATGTAGTCGATATGGCTCTGCGTGTACACGCGGCGAGGAATCGCCAGACGCACAAGCTCCATGCGCGCCGGAATAAAGGCGTCATTCTCACGGCGGCCAAACATCAGGGAGCCGATCTCGACGGCGCGAATTCCGGCGGCCAGATACAACTCGCACGCAAACGCCTGGGCCGGGTAGCCGGAGGGTGCTAGATGGGGCAACAGCCGCTTGGCGTCAATGTAAACGGCGTGCCCGCCCGGGGGTTCGACGATCGGCACGCCAGCCTTGCGCAGGCCCTCGCCCAGATATTCAATCGAGCGGATGCGATATTCGAGATAATGCTCGTCGAGGGCCTCCTGCAGGCCGACCGACATGGCCTCGAGGTCCCGCCCGGCTAGGCCGCCGTAGGTCGTAAATCCTTCGCCCAATATTAGAATTTCCCGCGCCATCTCAGTCCAGCGCTCATCATTAAGCGCGAGAAACCCCCCGATGTTGACGAATGCGTCTTTTTTAGCGCTCATCCAGCAGCCATCCGCGTAGGAGAAAATTTCGCGCGCGATCTCATGAATTGGGCGCGTCGCCTGGCCTTTCTCCCGACGCTTGATGAACCAGGCGTTCTCCGCAAAGCGGGTGCAGTCGATAAAAAGCGGGATGCGATGATGTTTCGCGAGCGCAGACGCCGCGCCCAGGTTCGCCAGCGAGACGGGCTGGCCGCCGAGGGAATTATTCGTCAGCGTCATCACGATCATCGAAACGCGCGCGGCGCCTAACTCGCGGAGCTTATCCTCCAATGCGAGCAGGTCGATATTTCCCTTGAAGTCTCCGGGGACGGAAAAGTCGTAAGCTTCGGGCACGGGAAGGTCGATTGCCTCAGCGCCGGACGCCTCGATATTGGCGCGTGTCGTGTCGAAATGAGAGTTGGAGAGCACGACCTTGCCCTGCCCTCCCGCCACAGTGAACAGCACGCGCTCGGCAGCGCGGCCTTGATGGACAGGCATGATGAAGCGCAACCCGGTCAGATCGCGCGCGGTTTTCTCGAATGTGTAGAAGCTGCGAGCGCCCGCGTATGATTCGTCGCCGCGCATCATCGCCGACCATTGCTCAGCGGACATCGCCGACGTGCCCGAGTCGGTCAGCAAGTCAATGAGCACTTTGTCGGCGGGGACGGAGAAAAGATTGTAAGCGGCGTCGCGCAGGGCCTTTTCCCTCTCTTCCCGCGTCGTGAATCTTAGGGGCTCCACGCTCTTGATCTTAAACGGCTCGATGATCGTCTTCCAGACCGGCACTGTTAGTTGGTCTCCGAACCGAGATGGCGCTCGCAATCTTTGCAACGGCACAATTTTCGCAATAGCTCAAAGGTGTAGATGCCGGTGCCGTGCCCGTCGCTGAAGGAAAAGCTCAAGGCGTAGTTGCCGACGACGTCCGCGCGCGCGGCACCAAGCGTCTCGGGGACCGCTTTGGGATCAAGCAACGGCTCGCCCGTCCATTCATCTTTGCACATCGCGCAGGGACAATGGCGGCGCAAAATGGCGAAGGGCAGTTCGGTCCGATGCCCATCGTCCCAGATGATGCGCAGGCGCGCGTCTTCAACTTTCTCTATGGAGCGGGGAGTGAAATTAAGCATAGCGGGCATCTAAGTGATTCTACTATATCCGCTGCGCGTTAGCTTTGACACAGCAATAGCTCGTGTCGATGTGATAAATATAGGCCTTTCGTCCCAATTTCACCTTAGGTCCTTTGCCAAGGTAATTTAGGTCCTCGTCCTTCACGGCAACCGGCAAGAGCGGGGTACAATCACACCCAATGATTCGCGTGTTGCGGCTTTTACTCGCCCTCATTCTCATCGGACCCGGTCCCGCGTTTGCGTTGGAGATAGGCGTCCCAAAAAAAATCCCACCGGTCCTCATCGGAGCGGGTGTAAAAGGATTCAAGCAAGGGGTTCTCCCTTTTGATAAAGCGGGTAGTCTTCCGTTATCTGTGGTCTTGCTCAAAAATAATTCCATGCCCTTGAGTGCCGTCTTTGAGCAGGGGACACTTGCTGCCGAATCTATTGTCGTCAACGAAAGGGGAGCAACCAAGAATGAAGCTTTAAACAACGCTCTCGCAGGCTTAAAAACAGAACTCGACATCCCACAGCCGCCGGATTCCGATTCAGACGGCAGTCGCGAGCACGCAACGCGCGCGTTCGAATCGAAACTCGGCGTACACGCTGCGGACCTTCCCGCCTTCTCCGAGCCCCCCTCGCTCTCTCAGGCTCAGACGACTTTGCGAGCCGACGATGGCGGCGGCCCGAACTACAGCCACAAGACATTCCCATTCCTCAGAGAAACCTTCCGTTCCCTCCTCTTTAGACCCAATGTTCCGGTCGAAAAAGAAATCATCCGTGCCCTTGACGTCACGAAAAAAGGAGACCGTATTTTTCTGGCGCTCTACGAATTCAAGCAAGGCCAAGTTCTTAAGGCCTTGCGCCGGGCCCGCTCACGGGAAGTCGATATCACCATCGTCCTCGATTATGAAAATACTTTCCCTCCTGCGAAAAAATCAGGCAGCGACTACGCGCCCGCGCGCAGCAAGGAAATATGGGCGCTGGCTCGGGAAGGCTTCAATGTCAAAGTCCTGAGGGGCTTGGGCCTTTACGGCATCATGCACAACAAAATAGCCATCATCGAGCGCGGCCGGTCTGCGGCGATGGGCATTTACGGCTCCTATAACTGGGCCTGGGCGGCCGAAGACGCTCACTATGAGAATGCGAATTTCACCCGCAACAAGAAGCGCGTTGATTTTCTGAAGGCGACCTGGAATTGGCTCGATTCGCTGAGCGAACCTATCGTCTACAATCGCGCCAACGGCACGGTCTGGCTTAAAAATCCCGACCATCAATGGCCGCAGACGGTGTCTGCGCCCCCGCAGTCTCCCGATTTCAACGTGCAATTCAACGGCATCCTGTTGCCCGCCGTGGTGGCCTCTCCTTCTCCCGTGGGCGAGCCCAACATCGAGACGCGGCTTGTCGAAGCCATCGACGCGACAAAAAAGACGATTGATATCTCAATCTTCTCGATACGCTCCACGTTGATCGCGACGGCCTTGGCGCGCGCCCGGAAACGGAAGCCAAGCGTAAGCGTGCGGGTCATTATCGATAAAAGCCAGGCGGCCAGCGATCTTATCCGCGTCTATGCGGAGTATCTCGCCTTTCATAAAATTGACGTGCGTTTGCTCGGCGGCCCCGATCCGGACGCCGACTTCCAGTTGGCTCAAAAGGCCCACCATAAGTTCTCGCGATTTGACGGCAAGCTCATCGAGACCGGCTCGCCCAACTACAGCAAGAATGCCTCTATTAAGAATTTTGAGAACGGTCATTTCATCAACAATCGCGAGGAAAAAGAGAACATTGCGGGCTACGGTGAAATTTTTGAGCGCATGTGGCGGCGCGCCGAAGAGTTTCCCGCGCCCGCTGTGGCGCCGACTCTTCCCACCGACGCGGAGCTCATTGAGGAATTGGGGCAGACCCCGGCAAACAGCGAGCGGCGTCTTGTTTCGGCCATTGACGGCGCTCATAAGACCATTCATATTTCCGTCTTGGCGTTGCGCTCCACCTTGATCGCCGAAGCTCTCGTCCGCGCCAAGATTCGGACGGTCACTGTCCGCGTCATCCTGGATGAGAACCAATACAAGAGTGAATTTATCCGTCCCTATGCCGATTGGCTGGCCTACCACGGAATTTCCGTTCGCACGATTTCTAAAAACGAGTCGGGCTTTCCTGATATCGAACGGTTCGCTGTTTTTGACAGCAAGATCACCGAAACGCAATTGGTAAGCCACACCAAGTTTGGCTTGATGGCAAATGAGGCGCATTTCAGCGACGATACAGACCGGCACGCGAGCATTCTTTTTGGACGCTTGTGGAAGCAGGCCAAACCTGTGCCCGCGCCCGCCAATGCCCCCGTCCTGGCGACCAATGCCGAACTGATTTCAGAGGCGACCGCAACCTTTGAAAATCATGAGGAAACGCCGGGGCCCCTGCCGGCCTGGCCGCGGCCGACGGCGCGCCAGATAACGTTTAACGACGAAACCTATCCCGCCGTCATCATGCGCCCCGATTTCCCCATTGAGCCGTTGGTCGTGAAGATGATCCGTTCGGCGCGACAAAACCTCTTTCTGTCCCTTTATGAATTCGATCTGGGAAGCGTCATGGAAGCTTTGCGGTGGCTGAAAGCCAATAGACCCGAGGTTGAGATCAACATCATCATCGACCGCTCTCATGTTTACACGACAGGCACATCTTCCACGGGGGATGTCCGCAAGCCCAGCCCGCAGATCGTCGCCCTCATTAAAGAAGGTTTTAAGCCGCTCATTCTTGTAGGCAAGAGCGGCGGCATCATGCACAGCAAGTATATTATTGTCGATGCGACCGCAGGCACGGGCCTTGTTTTTCGAGGTTCCTACAATATCGCCAGAACCGCAGAGCACAACCATTATGAAAACGCCGTGATCTCGATTGAAAAAGAAAGAGTCCTCAATTACATGGCTGATTTCCGATACAAGAAGGACCTGGCCGAGCCTGTTGACCTGGACAAGCTCGATGAAATTCTATCCCGGACGGACGCAGCGAGTTCGTCCTCTGAAAATCAAAGAATATCCGCTGACTCTCAGGGTTCGCGACCGCCGATTGAATATTTTGCGCCCGGCGACCGCATCCCCGATGCTTGGGTGAAGGCGCTCAGCTTCCAGGAGCATGCTGATCCCGTCTCCCGCGGCTTCCCCGCTGGAAGCGGGGCTGCGCTGGTCGCGTCGCGCCGGCGGCCCGTATTTGATGACGCGCTTCCTTCTGAAGAGGCTTTGGGGCAAGTTGACGCCGTCCTCGCTCCAAGGAACCCTCCCCCAAGCAATCCCGCGACACCATTTGACTTGAACGGCGAGAAATTCCAGAGTGAATACTTCTCGCCTGGCGGCGGCGTTCTTGATGCTTGGATCCGCGCGATCAACGCCGCGGAAAACTCGATTGAAGTTGCCATGTTCAGCTTTTATTCCCGCACGCTTGCCGACGCCCTGGTCCAGGCCCTGACTAGAAAACGCGAGACAAATCCTAACTTCAAGTTCCGCCTCGCTCTCGATGCGGGACAATCGTCCTTGGCCAAATTTGACAAGACCGACGAGAACCCGAAAGGCGTTCCCGTCAACCGCTGGTTCAAGGAGCGCGGCGTGGACGTCGTCATTTCTGGAGGTCCGCACCCCGGTCGCGATAAGATGTTCGAAAAGATGCACAACAAATACCTGATCGTCGACGGCAAGTTCGTCATCACGGGATCCTGGAACGCCAGCGACCCCGCCGAGAAATTTAATTTTGAGAACGCCACCGTGCTTATGGATCTTCTGGACGTAGCGATGTTCGTCTGGGATTTTGAGCGCATCTACCTGCGCGGCTGGGCGCCGAAGATCAGAACACTTAAGCCGTTGCCCGCTCCGGACCTCAATCCGCTCACCGCTTCGGTCCGCTGATATGGCCAACAATCTCTATGTCGGCGGCTTCCCGTACAAGACCACCAAGGAAGATTTGG
>CAZGVK010000136.1:0-9354 GCA_964529095.1 uncultured Elusimicrobia bacterium | reverse complement strand
TCGCCCGAGCATCTCCTGTTTATGGCGGATGAAATCCTGCATCTCTTCGGCGTAGGCGCGGACCTGCTCGGGCTGGACCAAGGCGCCGTCCTTGCTCCGGCTGATGCGTTCATATTCGGCGGCATCGCGCCGCGTGTAAGCGGCGTTGTTCATTCGGGCGATTTCCTCGAACTGCGCCTGGGTGACATGCCGCGGATCGGCCATGAAATCCGTGTCGAGTTTTGTTTCCCAACGAGCGGTTGGATCATGAGGAATCTTATGCTCCGACAGGAACTGGTTGATCTTTTTATTATAAATGTTCTGCATTTTCCTGATCTGGGCGGGATTATTCACTTCGGTGATATAGTCTGAATCGGTGCCGGGATGATGGCTTTTGGACTTGCCGACCTGCTTCTTGAAACCAGCGCCAGCTTCTTCCGCTGCACCTCTGCCGAATTCCTCATTAAGGGCGGCAAAATCGCTTTGCGCCGCCTGATATTGCCTGTCGCTGATCCAGTCATTGAGGCGCGCCTTGTTGACCGCATCATTGTTTGCAAATAAGAGCGCTCGTTGCCTAGGAGTGGCTGTTGCCTCCGACATGGCCTGCAACGAAGCGATCAGGTCAGGTGACAGCGCTGCCGTCAGCGCGGGGGATGGAGTCGAGAGGCATATCCAGAGAGCTGTTGCATGAAAGATACGCTGGGCTCTCGATGATTTCATTTGACCTGAAGGAGCGTGCGCAGGTCTTTATCGGCGGCTAGAATCTTCCGCAAGTACGGATCATTTTTGAGAGCACCATCGTCGCGCAGACCCGCGTCGCCCGCCTTCCTGAGGAAATCAATGGCCATCCTCCTGTCTTCGGCATGCCACTTTTTCTGCCCGCGGGCCGCGAGGCAGCGGGCGATATCCGCCATTACCCAGGCCGCATTGGGCATGACGGAAAGCGCTCGCCGCGCATAGTCCAGCGCCTCCTCGATCCGCCCATGTTTGAGCAGGACTTGAGCGAGATGGCCGTTGGCATAACCGTCTTTGGGATTGATGCCGAGGGCTTTGCGAAATTCAGTCTCGGCTGCGTCCAGCCGGCCCATCTGCAGGTATATCCAGCCCCTATTTTCATAGGCCGCTCCTTGCCGCGCATCCAGGCTGGCGCAGGTCTCGAAGGCGGCGAGGGCTTCATCCCAGCGCTTGGCCTGTTCCAGGCAATAACCGTAACGAAAATAGAGATCGATCTTCCGCTCCAGCGGCGCCTCAAGCGTACTCTTCTCCCCTATCCATTTCACGAGAAGCTGGAAGTGGGGAAGAGCTTGAGCCCATTCATGGGCGGCGTACAAGGCGTCGGCGACCGCACGGCGCATATCATCAGACTTGGGTTCAAGCTCCAATGCCCTGGCAAACTCCAGCGAGGCATGGTCCTTGCTTCTTTGTTCCAGCAGAAATTTCCCGTATTCGAGATGCACCCTCGCGTAATCCGGCGCCAACGCGAGCGCAGCCTCGAACTCCGTTCGCCCCTTCTCCGGAAGGTTCTTGTTCTTGGCGTAAAGTTCGCCTAGCCAGAGATGGCCGAGCGCTTTTGATCTCGGCGCGTATTCAGCGTCAAAGGCGGCGAGGAACCGCGCAATCGCCTGATCGAAGTCTTTCTGGGACATGGAGTAGACGCCCTGCGCCACATATCCGCGCGAGTAATTCGGATCGATCAGCACGGCTTTATCGGCCTCCACCGAAGCTTCTTTGTAACGCTTGGCAGCAATGAGCTCATTGAAACGGTCCGCGTAGATATCGGCGAGCATCCGGGGACTCAGATAGCTGACCGCGGTCGCAGCCTCCTTCGTCTTGTCGAAGATGATCGCCTGCAACGCGGGATAGAACAGCTCCTCTCGGGCGCCGTCGCGCCGGACTCTTGACAATAATTGGACGCCAAATTGCGTCCGTAGATCTTGCGCCGGAAGGGGGGTTTTCATATAGACATCAAGGCGCTCAGCACGCAGTGTGTCGGGGAAGAAGGCGACGACGACGCGTTGCGCCATGAAGGCTCCGGGAGGAGGCGCGTATTCGTAGCTTTCGTCAGCACTCTCAAGCTTGCGGAGAGGCTCGCCAAGAGCCAAATCAACCTCGGCCTTGCCGACCTTCCCAGGTTGGAGATTAAAGAACGCCGGGGTGGAATCGTCGGCGGACGAAACAGCTTGCGCCCACAACAGCAGGCAGGCCGAGAGCATATGGACGACTTTGATTCGGGGCATGTCTGAAAGCATAACCCCAGCGCCGGAGTTCGTCAAGTTGCCGAATGTGTTCCTGAAGTTTTTCCCTAAGGAAGCGTAAGGGTTGGCGCAAAAATAACTATGTGTTTTTATATGCCGATGCTTCACTCTAACTGCGTTGCTCGATCCCTTCCGAAATCCTGAAGGAAGGGATCGAGCAACGCAGCCAAGCGGGATGCATCGGCGTTATAAATCGCTCAGTTATTTCGTTACGCTTCCTAAGGACTCCGGCATCAAGAATGTGGAATAAGCAACCGTAATGAACACGCTGCTGTTGCCAGTTGTAAGCAAGAATCTGTGAAAATCATCGGAACCTAAAGCGATCCTCTGACTCGATCCTCAGATTGGTTTTCCTGGCGTGTCCGGTTGGCGCCGAAATGGCATCGCTTGCCTGGGAACCAGATATGCCGGAATGAACCACTAGTCCAGCCAATCCTTGTCTTTCAGCTTCTTAGGCAGGTAGGTGTTGCTGAGGTGCTGGAAATCCTTGTTAGCCAGGGCGTCGAGTTCATACTTGAGGCCGCTGGCGAGCATGCGTTTTATTTCGCTCTGCCATTCTTTCTTCTGGAACCAGGGGTAGTTCAGCAGTTCCTTGGCGCGGCCGATGTCCTTGTCATTGAGTTTGATGCCCACGGTCCGCGGCAGGTCATATTTCTCCGGATCCGCGCTTGAGAGGCCGACGAACTTAGCACCCGGGATTGCCATGCGCTGGCTCTCGAAGGCAAGATTGATTGATCCTTGTTTGACGACGGAGTAGATGTAATAGCCCCATGGGTCATTGTCGACGAGCACGTAGACCGGAAGCTTTTTCTCCTCATGCAGACGACGCGTCAAGCGCCGCACGCCGCGCGGCGGCTGGCCGTTGCCGGTGAGGAGAATGCAATTGTATTTTTTCCAGAACTTATCCTCAGCCAAGCGATTCCACTGCGTTCCTTTTTCGATCAACAGCACGAAGTCGGCCGTGCACTTCTTAATCTTGAGGTACTCTTCCTCAACAATCGACGGGACCGAGCAGCCGCCCTTGCCGAGCTTGGCGCAGTCCACCGTGTCGCCATCGTCTTCGAAGACGACCGGGCCGATGATGGTGCCGGCATTTTCAGCGCGCACATGGAATTCTTCGCGCAGGGCGGCGAGGCCAACCTCGAGGTCCTCGATGACGGGATCGGATTCCGCCTGGTCGTCAAACGTATTCTCGTGCGAGTCGCCCATCGTGTGCTTGGTGCGATAGTAGATCTCGCGCAGGCTGGTCGTGAGGTCGGCTTTCTGAAGCTCTGCGAGAGCGTCGGCGACGAGCATCGTCTGCATGAATTTTTTCGCCATGCCCACATTGAAGAAGGTGCGCAGCTGTTTTTTCGAGCCCATCTCGATGAAGCCCTTCTTCGCATTGAATTTGACGTTCGACAGGGAGCGCACCGGAATGGAGATTGCCGGATCTTTTTTGCGCGCCGCCGCAGCGATCACGAGATCGGCCAGCCCAATGAGTTTCCTCTCGACCGCCGGGTGTCGTTTGGCCATAAATTATTGAGGGACCGCGCCCTCGATGCCTTCTGCGGTGACGATGATTGAGTGCGGCAAGCCGTGCGGGCCGGCGTTCTTGTCAAGAAGCGCGTCGGTTTTCTTGCCGCCGGTGATCTTCTTGGCGATTTCGGTGAGATGGGCTTTGAGCGCGGAGCCGTCGATCTTGCCGCCTTTGAGCCTCTTGCAGGCGCCGACAACCTCTTCGATATACAGCTCGAAGATGTCGCGGCGCTTGCTCTCGGCGTGGGCGCGCTCGCGGCGCTTGATGAACACGCCGAGGCGGCGGCCGGCCTCGCGGAGCGCCAAGGTGATTTCCTTGCGAATCTCATCGTAGTCGGCGATCGCTTCCTTCGACTCGCTTGTGAATGGGACCCACACAGAGGCCATGTGCACGAAGATGACCAGCGGACCCGCAGGAGGAGCTCCGCGTGATTGGGGGATGCCGTAATTTTTCCAGGTCGTATCGAGCACGGCCTTAAAGGTCGCGCACGCCGACTGCTGATAAAGGAGAGGCACGCGATTGGCGAAGCGCATGACGCGCGCGAGTTCATCGTCTCCGCTGTCATGGCTCTCGCCTTCGGCGAGAGGGGACTTCTGCGCGCGCGCGGCGTCAAGCGCCGCTTGCTCAGGGCCTCGTCCCCAGGCGAGGCCGGCTTCGATGATGAAGGGGTTGCCTCGGTATACGGAAGGAGGACGGCTGACGGCGGTGTAGAAGTCTCCTTTGATCTGCTTGAACAGGCCCGCGAGGATCGCTTTTTCGCCGATCGGCGACAAGCAATTCGTCGGTGGGGCCATGAGTTTTGTCGTTTGGATATTCTTGAACAGGCGCTCTGCGTCAGCGCCGACGACGTTCCGAGGGGGTTGGTTAATCTTCAGGGCTGCCGCCTTGCAGATCGACTCGGCGGTCTCTGTGGAGACGCGCGAGAAGTCTGTGGATAGGAAGCTGGACAGCTGGCGGCTTTTTGTATCCTGGAGCATCCTCAGGAGCATCCCCAGTTCGATGCCGTAGGGATGGGGCTTGATCTCCTTCGGCAGAGCGGGGTTTTCCGGGATCGTGCGAGGATAGACCACGATCTCGCCGTCGGGCGTATGGTAGGTCAACTGAGCGTGCGGATTAGAAATGGCCGAGAGCTCCATGTATTCATCGACCGACGCGCGTCCCTTTTGGTACTTGCCCTCAAGCTCGATGGTCACCTGGGTGCCGCAACGGTTTTCCCACTCGACCTGCTTTTTTTCCAGGATGATCGGCTCATTTTTTTTCGTGTCGATCTGCACTTCGAAGTAGTGCGCGGGTTGCTTCGTGCTGGTGCGCGAGATGATCTTGACCGGCTTGCCGGTCGTCAGTTGGCCGTACATGCCCGCCGCTGAGATGCCGATGCCTTGCTGGCCGCGGCTCATGCGCAGGCGGTGGAACTTGGAGCCGTATAAAAGTTTCGCAAAAATGCGCGGAATAACCTCGCGCACGATGCCGGGCCCGTAGTCGATGATCGTTACACGAAAGCGCGTCGCCTGCGAGACGGCCGGCGCCGGGCCAGAGCCGTCGCCGACGGCTTCGAGCTTGACGATGATCTCGGGGAGCATGCCGGCTTCTTCGGAAGCGTCGAGCGCGTTGTCGACGGCCTCCTTCACGCAGGTCAGCAAGGCTTTGCGGGGATTGTCAAAGCCCAGCAGGTGCCGGTTCTTGGTGAAAAATTCCGATACCGATATTTCCCGTTGTTGCTTGCCCATCTCGACGGCGGTCTTGCCGGCGGAGATGGGCTTTATTTTGGGCGCAGTGGTCATGGCAGGCGACATCTTACGATATCCTTCCGGCGTTTTGGCTGCATGTGGAAGTAATCCAAAATTTGCTTCAATGCCGCTATGAACCTCATCCCCCAAGTCATCGAGCGCGCCACACAAGGGTCCGTCATCGGCTACGACATCTATTCGCGGCTGCTGAAAGATCGGATAATTTTCGTCGGCGGTTACGAGGGTGAATTCACCACCGACTCGGCCAACACGCTCATCGCCCAACTGCTCTATTTGGATTCCGATGACAACACCAAGGACATCAACCTCTACATCAACAGCCCGGGCGGAATGGTCTCGGCCGGTCTTGCGGTCTATGATACCATGCAGTTCATTAAGGCGCCGATCACGACCATCTGCATGGGCATGGCGATGAGTTTCGGCGCGGTCATCCTCGCGGCGGGTTCCAAGGGCAAGCGCTACGCGCTTCCCAACTCGCGCATCATGATTCACCAGCCGCTCGTGGGAGGGCTTTCCGGCCAAGCGACAGACATCCTCGTCGAGGCCAAGGAGATGTCCTATACCCGCAAAATACTCGAGGAGATCATGGCCAAGCATACCGGCCAAACTTTCGAGAAGATCAACCGCGACATGGAACGCAATAATTACATGTCGGCCGAGGAGGCTCAGAAGTACGGCATCATTGACGAGGTGATCATGGGCACCAAGGCCCTCGCGCTCAAAAGTATTGCGAACAAATAATCTCCTCTGAGAAAACTGCTCGAAGGCATCGTGCGCTTCCGCCGCGAGATCCGTCCCGGCTATCGCGAGCAGTTCGCCCATCTGGCTCTTGATCAGCAGCCTGATACCTTCTTTGTGGCTTGTTCCGACAGCCGCGTGGTTCCTAACACCTTCGCCTCAACGGATCCTGGAGACCTCTTCGTCCTGCGCAATCCGGGAAATATCGTCCCACCCGAAGATGTCTCGTGCTTGCCGGCCGCGGCGGGCGCTGCGGCGGCGGTCGAGTTCGCCGTGCGCCGCCTTGGCGTGTCTGATGTCGTGGTTTGCGGCCATTCTGACTGCGGAGTGATGAAGGCGATGGCCGCCAACGTTGAGGGGTCTGGCCCGTTGGCGTCGTGGCTTCAGGCGGCCGGAGACTCGCTGAGGGGAGCTCAAGCGGCATCCTGAGCTTGCCGCCGAGCGCCCTCTCCACGACCGCATGTCCCAGGTTCACGCCCTTGTTCAGCTCGAACATCTCAAGACCCACGCTCCGGTGCGCGAGGCGCTGACCTTAGGTCGCCTGCGCCTGCATGCCTGGTGGTTTGATCTCGCCAGCGCCGACGTTTATGCCTGGGAGCCAGGCTTCGAGCGCTTCATGCTTATCGATGAGAATGAGGCTAAAAGAATTCTCGATCGCCACGGGCCCTGACGGAAATTCCAAGCGCAAACACATTCAGGAAATCTTCGGAAGCGTTGCGAAAAAAAAATTATAGCTCCGCGCGCAATTCTCGGGGCGCAGGACCACGGTCTCGCAACTTTTCTACAGGATCACAAGTGATGGGACGATTGACACTGACTACTGCCTATGGGCGCGGCACCTCGCGTTCTGTTGGCTATGGAGCAGGTGTACACGTGTACACCTACAATAAATAAAGGCGGCAAATTGAATTATGTCGTCGGCCGAACTGAAAACATTAACTTGATGCCTTTATTTATTTACGCCGACTTATTTCCCTGAATTCAGGGAGAAAGAGCGGCAGCTTGCCCTCGCGGCGGTCGCGTTGAATCCGGTCCTTGAGTGCGGCCACATCGAGCCGCAGGTCTGCGTCGACCGGCAGTTCAACTCCACAATCCTGAAGAAAGGGATCGGGAAACGCGGTTCGAGTGAAGCATCACTCCAGGACGCGAAACGCTCGGCAAGTCCCTCGGTGGTCTTTACTGCGCGTCCTTGGAGATAACCTTGACGGCGCCGACGGCGGAGCACGGAGGCGGACCTCCGCCCGTGACTTCGATGCGGGGGAAGTCCACCGCATTGGGGCATTTGCAGTTGCAGGTTCCGGGAACGCCGGCGCAGGGAAACGCTACCTGGTTGCTGCAGACCTCGTTCGCATTCCAGTAGGTGATGGCCCGGTTGAGCATGCCGTCGGCCTCCTTCCGGTTTATCTCGTTCTTCTGCACGCGATCGACGGCTTGGTAGTTCGTCAGCGTCATTTGTAGTAGGCCCGCGGCGATGAACGCCACGATGACGCCCGTCACCAGGACATGGATCAGGACGGAGCCGCGGCGCTTGGAATTAATCAGAAAGGTTGCTGAACTGTTTGCGCATGGGAATCGAGACATTGAAAATGGTTCTCTTCGGATTCGGGTCATTGAGACTTGCGTTTTGCCCGATACTGTAGCGCATGCGCACACCCCCGACGCTGTTGTCGCGCTGAAATACCAAGGAAGTGCTGAGAGGCTGTTTATTGAGACGAAAACCGGCGACGGAAGTCCAAGTCCATGCGCCCCACGTCGCCGGGCCCGCCGGTGTGCAGGTCACGGGAACGGCAACAGCAACGGGACAAAAAAAACCTAGCGTATTCCCCTGCCTTATGAAACGGCGCAACTTAAATCCGGTCTCCGGAGCGACAGGCGGGGTCGGGTCAACGCAGTATTTTATCAGCGTCATGGGAGCTGCCGCGTAAAGCTTTCCCACCGTGATCCGTGACCAGTTCTTGCACACGATGATCTGGTCGGCTTCATCGAGATGATTGACTGGAAAGGCCAAAACGTTTGCATCACCGATCTCCTTGACCATAGCGGTATAGCTGGTCAGAGCCCAACCCGTCGCCGTGCCGGATCTGATGCCTTCAACCTGCCTCCGCGCCATCTGTCCGGCGATCACGGACACGCCGACCAGGACAAAGGAGGCCAATGAAACCCCGATGACAAGCTCAATGAGCGACAGGCCCGTCTTGCTCATGGTTCAACCCAATTGGTCGTGATATTAACCTGGCGAATCCCATTGCCGGAGTCGATTACGGTATATTGAACACGCGCATTGTACGGCACCGCCTCAAAGGCGGCCGGCAGTACTCCGGTCAGTATGTGATCGGGCGGGCTCAGCGTGAGCGCGTAGCAGTCTACACAACTCTGGTCATTGATTACTCCAGTGTCTCCGCTGACTCCGTCCAGGGACCAATTGCCCCCAGGTCCAGGCCCCACGGGGTCGAGCGTAGAGCCCGTCACGTAATTCTTGAGGAGCTCGGAGACCAAGCGCGCGCCTGCCGCGGCCATGATCTTGCGATCGCCCTTGGCACCGCCGGTTTTGGCGCTGAGCGCCACGCTGAATACGGATGTCACCATAATAGAGGTCAGGAGCATGGCGACCATGACCTCGATAAGGGTGTATCCACCCCGCCGGAAGGCGCTATGCGGCTTAATAAGTCGGCGTTGGAACACTTGAACCAAACCCTTGGATAACTCCCGAGGCTCTTTGAGTGTATCCCCATGTCGTGTAGGGCAAGCCCCCTATGGCTTTGTGCCTCGCTCCAGCTGGCCCGGTGAAGGGACTACCTGCACCGCAGTTCACTGTAGGATTACACGCATTAAAGGTGTATATCTTCGTGGAGAAGTCCATATCGGCCATGTATTTGCAAAAAACAAGCGCGCAGGCGGCCCCTCCTGCGGGCGGGCAAGCGCCGACGCCGCAACTGCCATTTGGGAATGTGCCGACTATGAAGGTATTCGCATGGTCGATGGCGTACATCCGGTTGGCCGTGCCGATCGTATTGACCAAGGCCACCGCGTCGTCGGCCTTCACGGCCTCGACACTCTTTGTGTACGACGGCACGGCCAGGGCGGTGAGTATGCCGATGATCATGACGACGACGAG
>CAZGVK010000135.1:0-4126 GCA_964529095.1 uncultured Elusimicrobia bacterium | reverse complement strand
TCCAGGACCGGCCTTGACGGAAACTGATTTTGGAGCTACGCTCTCGGCTGCGGGAACGAATGTTGAGTCATTGTGCCCTTGAATTACCTACAAAGTGTAAGCTCGAGAGCGAGGTCATGACCACGATGGCGCAGAGCTGCTCGTCTCCAGCGTAGATGAGGCCGCCATAACGAAGGCAGTCGCTCAGAACATGCTCCAGTATTTCGGACGCATGTCGCACCGCATCCCGGAGGGCACATGATACGACTCGTTGCTTTATCCCTTTTCTTGACGGCGCCCGTGCGAGCGGCCTTCTCCGTTCCGGGCTTCGAGCTCGTCTACTCTTATCCCATCGAAACGACTTTGGATGAGCCCGACCTCCGGCAAGCCTCGGACGCCTGGCCCGCAATGTTCGACTCGGCGACGAAGACGATCGACATCGAACAGTTCTACATCACCCCATCTCCTGGCGAGCCTCTGGAACGCTCCCTCCAGGCGCTCGAGCGCGCGGCCAAGCGCGGCGTGAAGATCCGCGTTATCCTTGAGCAGAAGTTCGAAAAAAACTCGCTCGAGGGCATCGCGCGCCTGAAATCAATTCCGGGCCTGGATCTGCGCATACTTGATTGGTCAAAAATCAACGGCGACGGCATCATTCACGCTAAATTCTTCATCATCGATTCGACGCAGGCCTACGTCGGCAGCCACAACTTCGATTGGCGCGCGCTCAAGCACATTCATGAGCTCGGCCTCAGAATCACGGACTCCGGCGTCGTGATGAACGTCCAGCGCGTGTTCGATCATGATTGGGCGCTGACCGATGATCCGGGAAGCCTCAAGCTGGACGAGCAGCGAGCGCCGGCCTTCGATCGCGCCGGCCGCGCCTATCTTGTCGCCAGCCCTTGGCGTCGAAATCCTAACGGGGTGGGGGACTCTGAATCAGAGTTGACTCAACTGATCGGTGAGGCTAAAACGGAATTGCTGATTCAGCTTCTCAACTATAATCCTACGACCTATGCGCGTCCCAAACGTTTTTACGCGCCGATTGACAATGCCTTACGCGACGCGGCCGTGCGCGGCGTCAGGATCAAGCTTCTCGTCTCTCACTGGAACACCGATGAATATTCGGTCGCCCATCTCAAGAGTCTTTCGCTGATCCCGGGCATTGAAATACGGATCATCACGATCCCTGAGGCCAAGCAAGGCCCGATCCCGTTCGCACGCACGGCGCACTCCAAGTATATGGTCGCCGACGGAAAAGTTTCATGGCTCGGCACGAGCAATTGGGGAGGCGGCTACTTCGATAATTCCCGCAACCTTGAGATTGTTGTCAAGGACGAGGTCCTCTCCGTGCGCGCGGCGAAGATACATGCACATCTTTGGAGTTCGCCCTACGCCGAGCCGGTGCAGGTCCAAAAATCGTACCCGAAGCCCCGGAAATGAGGCCGTCGCTCGACACCGCTGCGCTCGTAGCTTTTAAGACTGAAGTTCGGGATCCTGCCCCTTAACGAACTGAGCGACGGTGGACTGCCGCTTTTTCGGCGCTGCGTTCCATATTTTGATCGAAAGACCGAGCCCGATCATGGCGAACGGGACCAGGAAGACCGGCCACCAGAACCAGTTCGCCGCGATCTTGGCCTCGGCGCCCGTGGGCGTAATCGAGCCGATGATGACGGACTGAAGACCCGTGCCGAGATAGACCATGCCATCCACGATGCCGACAGCCGCGCCCGCGTTCTTGGCCCCGCCGAAATCCGTCGTCGAGGTGCCCGAAAGGATGCCGTGCACACCGATGACCGCCATGGACATCAAAATGACCGACGCGCCCGCCCACCACAGCGCCTTGTCAAGCGTGCAGGCCATGACGAGCGCGCAGACCGTCATCAGGCCGTAAAGGACGCCGGCCATCGGCGCGCGCCGCGACTGGAAGAGCCGGTCCGAGCCCCAACCGGTCAAGATTGAGCCCGCCACTCCGGCGATGAACAGCGTCATACCCCAGTTCTGAGAGACCCAGAACTGCTTGCTGAAGCCGGTCTCGCGAGCGAACAGCGGGTACCAGTGCATGATGCCGTTGCGCAGGATGCCGGAGCAGAACTCGATTCCGCACACGACGACGAGCACTGGGTGGGTGATGATCTTCTTGAACACCTGCAGGACGGGCAGGCGCTTGCCGTCGTGGGACAGCGCCTCCTCGCCGGTGTCAAAGTCCTTGAACCCGGCTTCGCTCGGCGAGTCGCAGAGGTATCGCCACATGATCAGCCAGGTCACGCTGAGAAGAATGGCTGGAACGAAGAACAGCCACCAGTTCTGGTTCACGCCGGTGTTGCCCGGCAGGAAGAAGTGGGCGATCCTCGCCCATACGCCGAGCTTCTCGGGCAGCACGGCGCGCGTCGCGTCCACGATGGCGAAGCCCCAATCGAAGGCGAAGAGAATGCCCATGGCGATCATGATGCCGAACATCGTCGAGAAGGTGCCGCGCTCGCGCACGTGAAACCACGGCGCTTTTACGGTCACGATCGCGACCGCTCCGTAGCTCTGGAAGTGCATGTTGACCGCGTAGAAGATCGTGAACATCCAGAAAAGTGAAAAGCTCCAGCCCCAGTTCGCTTCGCCGTACAGCGCCAGGCCCATCACGGAGTTCACCAGGATCGAGCCGGCGGTGCCGACGAGCATAGCCTTGCGGCCGCCGAGCTTGTCGGTGAGCGGCCCGGTCACTAGAAATGAGATGCCGTAGGCCCAGGCGCCGACGGCGAAGATCGTCCCGAACTGCGCCTTGGTCATCAGCACATCCCCTAAGGCGCTCTTGGCGACGGTCAGGTTGTAGCGCCCCATGTAAAGAAAAGCGTAGGCGAGGCCCATCGGGGCCCAGTTAAGGGCGCGGCGCAGACGGTATTGAGAGGAGTGTCGGGGACTTTCCATGGAGAAATTATACAATAGATACATGAATCACACGGCTAGCGGAGAGAACGGGCAGAAGGAGTTGCTCGACGCACTCCTGCTCGATGTCGCGGCGCGACCGAACTCGATCGTCATCTTCGACCTCGATGACACGCTGTTCTCGACAGCCGACCGGCATCTGCGCATCTTGGCCGAGTTCGCCGCTCTGATCGAAACGCAAGACTCACGGGCGGCGGGTATTTTGCGTGGGATCGCCAGGGAGAAGCTGCGCTACGCGATCACCGACACCGCCAAAGACCACGGCCTAGAGGATGCTCTGGCCAAGGACCTGCGCGACTTCTGGTTCGCCCGCTTCTTCAAGAATCCCTACCTGCTCGAGGACACAATCATCCCCGGCGGCCCTGAGTATGCGGCCGAGGTCGTCAAACGCGGGGGAAGGGCCTTCTACATGACCGGCCGGGACGAGGGTATGCGGAAAGGCACGGAAGCCTCGCTTCTGCGCCACGGCTTCCCTGAGCCCAATGGCACGGGCGCCACGCTCGTACTCAAGCCGCGCTTCGACACGCCCGATTTCGCCTTCAAAAACGAGGCCCTGCATAAGATCGCGGAAATGGGGGCGGTCGTCGGGTCATTCGAGAATGAACCCATTCACGTGAACCTATTCATCGAGCGCTTCCCGAAGGCCCGCCACTTCCTGCTCGAAACGAAGCACTCCGGCAAGCCGGTCCAGCCCCACCCCTCGGTCAACCGCATCAAAGACTTCCGCCGGTAAACGTCCGCCAGCACATCGTCGATGAGGCGCGCGCGAGGGCCGAGCATCAGCGGCCCAAGAGATCCGCGATGAACTTTCTCTTATTGGGTACGGCGTGATACGCGGCGACCTTGTCAAGCGTCGCGATGAGCGTAATGTAGGTGCCGGCGTCAAAATAGACGCCGTGCTTGTGCATCTATGGTGCTCCCAGAAATTCAGACCACGTGCTAAGGTGTAAAATGACCTCAGAATGTGGAGCTAAACATGGGTACAAAACGGAAGCAGTTTGACGCGGCTCTGAAGGCACGGGCGACGCTGGCGGCACTCAAAGAGGACAAGACGATCAGCGAGGTAGCGTCAGACTACGAGGTTCATCCGAACATGATCTCGAAATGGAAGCGCTTCGTTTTGACAGAACTACCGCAGTTATTCTCGGAACGGCCATCTCAAAATGTTGCCGATGCCGAGGTCCGTGAGACGCGCCTCTACGAACAGATCGGC
>CAZGVK010000134.1:0-8390 GCA_964529095.1 uncultured Elusimicrobia bacterium | reverse complement strand
GGGATGCGAGAGTCCCTTGTGAAGGGCATGAAGACTCCCATCAGCAAGTGCTCCAAGAGACCGCCCTGGTGAGATGGGAACTCGTTTTCACGCGGGATGCCTACAAGGACGCGAAGAAGATTAAATCCGCCGGACTTCGGACTCGCGTCGATGCGCTGCTCTCCATCCTGCGCGTTAATCCATTCCAAAATCCTCCCCCTTACGAAAAACCCGTCGGCGATCTTTTCGGTGATTATTCGAGACGAATAAATATCAAGCATCGCCTCGTCTATCAAGTTTTTAAAGTCGAGCGGGCTGTGAAAATATTACGGATGTGGACCCATTATGCATGACGCGCCCATGCCGTCTTCACCGCTCACTAAAACAGACCCCTCGTTGGCGCGCGCCAATGAACTTTGCGGCCGCGGATCAAGCAAATACGACGCTCGATTTATTCTGCTTAACATTTCAAGATGGCCGTTCCGAGAATAATCGCGGTAGTTCTGCCAAAACGAAGCGCTTCTATTTCCAGATCATGTTCGGATGAACCTCGTAGTCGGACGCCGCCTCGCTGATCGTCGTTACTCCGCCTTCCACCCAACGCTCTGCCCCTTATTCTGCTCGTCAAGCCACGCCTTCAGCGGCGCGAAGTACTCCAAAATCGCCGTCGCATCAAGCTCCCGCTGCCCCGTCGCCGCCTCGAGCGCGTCCGGCCACGGCCGCGAAGCCCCCATCGCCATCATGTCGCCCAACTGCTTGCCCGCCTTCTTATCGCCGTAGAACGAGCAGCGATGCAACGGCCCCGTGTGCCCATGCGTCTTGCACAGCGCGCGATAGAACTGAAACTGATACACGTTGGCCAAAAAGTAGCGCGCATACGGCGTGTTGCCCGGAATGTGATACTTGGCGCCCGGATCGAAGTCCTTCTCGGTGCGCTCGTTGCCCGGCTTCAAGCCCTGGTATTTGCGCACGAGCGCCCACCAAGCCTTGTTATAGTCCGCCGACGAAGTCTTGCCCGTGAAGACGTCCCAGCGCCACTTGTCGACGAGCAGCCCGAACGGCTGGAACGCCACTTTCTCGAGCGCCTTTTGAAGGAGAAGATCGATATCCCCCGATGTGCCCGGCACGGTATCGATCAACCCGATAGTTTTAAGGTACTCCGGGGTCACCGAGAGCGCGATGGTGTCGCCCAACGCCTCGTGGAAGCCGTCATTCGCGGAGCCGCGGAAGAAGTACGGCTGTTTTTCATACGCACGCTGATAGAAGTTGTGCCCGAGCTCATGATGAATGGTGACGAAGTCCTCGGCGTTGATCTTGATGCACATCTTGATGCGGAGGTCCTGCGAGTTCTCCACGTCCCAAGCCGAGGCGTGGCAGACGACCTCGCGATCCCGCGGCTTCAGGAATAAGGAGCGTTCCCAGAAGGTGGCGGGAAGCGGATCGAAGCCCATGGAGGTGAAGAAGTCCTCGCCGGTTTTGACCATCATGCGCTCGTCGTACTTTTTCGCCTTGAGGCGTTCGGTGAGGTCGAAGGCCGGCTTGGTCTTCGGAGGAGCGACGATGTCGTAGATGTTCTCCCACGACTGGCCCCACATGTTGCCGGTGAGCTGCTCCGGGATCAGGCCATCTTCACCGATGATGTCTTTGCCGTATTTGTCCTGTAGGCGGCGCCGAACGTAAGCATGGAGCGCCTCGTACAAAGGCTTCATCTGCGCCTGAACGCGGTCGAGCTCGGCGGAGAACTGCGACGGCGTCATGTCGTAGCCCGAGCGCCAAAGATCGGCGGTGTCTTTGAAGCCAAGATCGCGGGAACCCTTATTAGACAATTCGACAAAGCGGACGTACTTGGGGCGCATCGTCGGCGAAATTGTCCGCCAGCCCTGCCACGCGTCGAGGAGGGCCTTCGGGTCGCGGGAGTCGCGCAGGACGTCTTCGAGCTGGTCGAGGGTCCGGCACTTGTCCGGGGTGGGGCAATACTTGCCCTTGCCGTACATGCTGTCGAGCCAGACTTTTACTTCGGAGAGCTCTTTCTGCTCCTTGGGATCGGGCGGGGCCGGGGAGGTCACGGTGAGCTTGAGCGCCAGGAACTTGCGCTTGAGGTCGGCCGGGAGCTTGAGCTTGTCGTAGCGACGGGCCTTGTGGGCGAGTTCGGCGGCCTTCGCGGAGTAGGCGTTGTCGGCGTCGGCGGCGAGCCACTCGGTGGAGTAGTTGATGTCGGTCTGCTGCATCCAGGAGGAGAAGGCGGAGCGCACGCCGAGCTCCTGGAGTGAGGCTTCGGCGCCTTCGATGAAGGTCTTGGCCTGGGCGACGGAGGGAGCGGAGGCGGATGACGGGATGGCGAGAAGGACGGAGAGGAGGAGGATCATGACGACTAGGATACCGCTTTTTTGTGGAACTTTCTGAGGGGTCGATCGTCTGGTCGTTAGCGCCCCGAGCACTCGCCGCTGCGAGGGGTTGACCGTGACTTTCTTGGGCTTGGCAGAACTCTCGGCGCGGGCGGCCGCCGAAGCCTAAGCGGAGAATGGGGCTTTTACATGAGCCCTTCGCGTCTCCGATATGCTGAGCAAGCTATTCGGCATATCCATGGAAACCGGAGCGGACGCTGCGAAAGGCAATCCGCATGGCGATGCGGTATTGGGAGGTTTACGAAGAGTGGATGGAGTTGCCGTGGTGGGATGAGCATGTCACCGGAACTCGGGCCGGAAATTTTTTAATTGGAATTGGACAGCACATCGTCATGGAACGCCTCCTGTGCGGCGGATCGCTTAGTCGTCGCTGAGGCCGGCCTTCTTTTTGAGGGCGCTCTTGAACAGGCCGCCGAGGCTGGGCATCTTAGGGGCGGGTTGGGCGGATTCCTTGGCGGCGTGATCTTCACTGCCGGCTTCCTGCTGGCGGTCCTTCATCATCTCCGCCATTCCCCCCGCCATGGGCGACTTCGCGGTAGACTCGTCGATCTCGGACTTAGCACCGTCGCCGGAGGCCGTGAGAAGCATGATCACGGCGCCGTCTTTCTTGTCGTGGTAAAGCTGCTTAACCATGCCGTAGGGGCCGACGCCGGGCTTAAGCCAGGTGTCGCCAGTGCCGCCGCCTTTCTCCGAGCTGAACGTGTAGTGGGTCGCGGTGAACTTGCCCGCGGGGACTTCGATTTTCTCGTCGCCGACCTTGGTCATCTTCGCGTTCACCGCACCACCGGCCTTGTGCGCGCCGGTCTTCATCATGGAGGACATGTCCAGGACGCCGCGCTCGGTCTTCATGTAGGACTTCTCGATGCCGTTCTTGCCCATCAGAATCTTCAGGGCAACCTGCCTTCCCTCGCGCTTGGGTTTGGGGAATTCCGGAGTGATTTTCTGCTCAACCCAGAGGGAGTCGCCCTGCTTGCCCACGACGGCCAAGCGGAAAAGGCTTTTCGAGGTGGTCTTGTCGCCCTTCTTGCTCTCGAAGGAGTATTCCCCCCACGCGCCCACGGCGGGCTTGAGCTGCGAGAAAATCTCGGGCATTCCCTGGTCGCCGGAGGCGGCGACCGGCAAAAGGGTCAAAAGGAACAGCGGGAGGATTTTTTTCATGGCTGGATTCTAGCACTCCTGATAGACTTTATGCCCATCACAATTGGCCATGGGCAGACGCGGGCACTCCCTCCAGTCTCATGCTCATAATTCCTCCCTGCCGCCTCTCGGGGGCGACGCCGGGAGAGCATCAGAGCGCCAACGCAAAAATCCAGGCCCGCTTGCCGGAAGGAACCCGACGACTATCGACGGTGGGAGAGGCGGCTATTCAGGAGTCTGCGAAATTTCCAGGAAATCACCCGGTGTCGTTATAATTCCGGGGAGCTGCTCCAACGGGATGAAATCCACCTCCAATCCGCCTATCTTTTTATGAAGCGCGGCGCTTAAGTCCGGCGCCAGGACGATATTCCTTCCCGCAGGATGAAGCAAACGGAAGGCGCGCAAGGCCCCAGGATCAAAAGCCGCGGCGCGCCATTTGCACTCAATGGCATCGGCGGCCTGCCGGCCGCGGGCGATGACGAAGTCCACTTCTTGTTTTTGCTTGTTGCGCCAAAAATGAATCCGACCGGCGGGCGCGTATGTCAGCAGCACGTCCAGGACCAAATGCTCCCACAAAGTCCCGCAGTCCGCTTCTCGCAGCTCATTCCAGCCGTTCGCGTAACGGACAAAGCCCGTGTCGAATCCAAATATTTTTGGCTGCTGCAGAATTTCCTGCCGGCCGCCCCCGTGGTAGGGCCGAAGTACGTGGACCACATGAGTCATCTGGAAAACTTCCAGGTAATTGAGAACGGTCGGTCGACTCAAGCTGCAGGTCTTGGCAAAATTGCTGAGCTCGGCCAAGCCTCCACTTTGCCGCAGCATCGCTTCAAGCAGGCGGAGAAAGCCGGCCCGCTTTTCCACATGGAAGAGCTCCTGGATATCGCGCGCGAAATAGGAATCAAGCCACTCCCCGTAGAAACCTTCATCCGACTCGTTCGCCAAAAGCGCCTTGGGCAGTCCCCCGCGGAAAAGCCTATCGCGCAGGTCTTTTATGCCGAAAGCCGGAAGCTCGTGGAAAAGAACCGGCGTCAGGACCACGGAACGTTTGCGTCCGGTAAGGGTGTCGCGGAATTTTTTGGTCGCCGCTAAGGTGGAGGACCCGGTCGCGAGTATTCGCAAATGCGGGAAGACGTCCGCCCCGATCTTGAGCAGTCGACTGGGGTCGTCTAACTGGTGTATCTCGTCAAAAACAACTACGGGTTCCTTCACGGAACGATAAAAAACTTCCGGGTCCTCGACCAGGACCGCAGTCTGACGGAGGTCGCAATTGAGGTATTTCGCGTCGGAAAAAGTTCGGCAGAGAGTGGTTTTCCCCGAGCGTCGAACTCCCGTCAGCCATACTATGGATGTCTGCTTCCAGGTCTTGTTTATTTCATTGATCCAAAATCCACGATCTATCATATGTATATATTACATTAAAATTGGCTAAATGTAAATTTAGAATTACAAATGGTTAAATTTCGCAACCAATAATGATTCTTCCGCAAAAAGTCCGGCCCTCCTGCCCGCGTTCTGCCAAATTCTCCATTAGCGCGGAGGGTGAGCGCTGTTCAAACGTGTCGCGCGAAAGTTAATATGTCATATTCGGCCTCGCTTCCATGTCCATGTTTACCTCCCCGGTGGGGAGACCAACATGACATTTCAACTTTCGCGCGGCAGGCATACTTGACAACTCATGGGCCTCGACATGCACACATCCACGCTCCCTCTACACAAGTTAAAATATAGTTTTACATGTAATTTATTGAAAACTGCTTGACAAACGAACTGGCGGCTGTTATATTAAAATCATGTTCACAACACTTAGCGGCCGAGGGCAGACGGCGATTCCAGCCCGCATCCGCAGGCGCTTTAAGCTCAAAGCTCACCAGCGGTTGGAGTGGGCGGAGGATGGGAAGGTGATTTATGTTCTTCCGGCGGCAAAGGATCCTATTGCCGCGTTTCGAGGATCGGCCCCAAAAGGCATAACACGCGCCCTGCTGACCAGCCGACGGAAAGATGCCGCCCGACGCTGAGATCATCGTCCTCGACACGTCAGCCCTGCTCTGTCTAAAGGAAAACGAGCCGGGCGCAGCCGAGGTCGAGGCCGTCCTTCGGCAACAGGGAAAGAACGAGACGGTCTTCATCAGTTTTATGTCCGTCATGGAACTCGCCTATATCCTCGAGCAGGAACAGGGTGAGACAGCGGCTCGCCAGGGAATTCTTCAACTC
Source organism: uncultured Elusimicrobia bacterium (assembly GCA_964529095.1). GTDB lineage: Bacteria > Elusimicrobiota > Elusimicrobia > UBA1565 > UBA9628 > GWA2-66-18. Next base: position 2,658 of record CAZGVK010000134.1, on the reverse strand, counting down.
AAGCAGCTTCCCATTCACATCGTCGAAAGCGACCAGCCGCTGGGACTCGCCGCGGCACGGATCAAGGCTGGGCATAAGCTCTCCGTGGCCGACGCCTGGATCGCGGCAACCGCGGAACGGCTGAGCGCGACTCTCGTCCATAAGGACCCGGAATTCAAGTCCCTGGCGAAGCTTATTCGCCTGAGGACTCTGCCTTTAAAAGCCAGCCGCGGCTGACAAAGGCCCTCGCGGGGATATGAGCTCTCGTTCAGAAGGCGGTGGTGGCGGGGTCGCGTGAGTTGGTCAAATTCTTCCGGAGCATCGGCATACAAAAACACCTGCTTGTTTTGCGCCGACTCTTAAAGATTAAAAAGCCGCTCGCCTGATTCCTCCGAGTTGCGCAACATCCAAACCCCGCCCTCTCGGATGGTCATGGTGACAAGACCCAGCGCCCGGTTGCCGAGGCCGCGACTGCCGCGCTGAAGAGCCTCGTTGGCAAGGCCGAAAAGAGCTCCGCGCAGACTAAGCCTGGCATGCGGGGCCGCCAGCAAGGAGAAGCGCTCTCCTTTTTTCAACGCAAGCCGGTGGCGGCCCAAGCCGAATAAACGGGCGCTTCCTCCGTCAATCACGCGGATATCCAGACCTTTTGCTTGCTCAAGCGTGGCGAAATTCACAAGCTCATGATCTATCCCTCCGCCGCGAACGCCGGCGACCAAGACCTCGCGCACGCCAAGGGCGCGGGAAAAATCAAGAGCCTTATCCGGATCGGATCGCTCGGGATCGGAATCGCGGCGATACCGCGTCTTCTTCCATGTCTTCGGTAATGACTGCGGCAAGGAATCCATATCGCCGACGATATAATCAGGCTCAAGGAGAAGAACGACGGCATGCCGCGCACCCCCATCCGCGCAGATCAGCACATCCGCGCGGCGCGCGGCGGCGCGCACCGCCTCAGGCTCGCGCAAATCTCCATTCAGGAAGATCAGCGCGGTCTTGATTGCCCCGGCCCTCCGCAATGATCGGTTCATTGACGGATGTCGCCCGGAGCTGCGAGCGCCTCCAGGCGCACGGCAGCGCCCTCTCCGGGAACATAATCAAAACCGAGCAGACGCGCCAGGGTCGGCGCCAAATCCATGCTTGTAGCCGGCGATGTGATTTTTCCCGCGCGCACCCCTCGACCCCAGAAGATCAGGGGCACGCGCGCGTCGTAGTCCCACAGTGAGCCATGACTCGTGCCGGGGACGCGGTCGTGAAGCAAAATATTCTTGTCGACAATCACGAACAGGTCGCCGGAACGGCCCAAATCATAGGAGCGCTTGGTCTGCTCGCTAAAGCGGGCGCCCTGCAAATCAGGGACATAGACGTCCGCCAAGCCCTCAACAGAGGAAAGAAGCTTCGCGGCCTGATTCAGGAAATCATGCCATTTCAACCCGAGAACTGCGGCCGCTCGGCGGTTTAAGTATAGGTTTGGGATTCCATTCAAGATGATCCAGCGCTCGTCTTTGAGCGGCCAGCGGGCCTGCACTGTTTTCTCAAGAGAATCCGCCAACGCCTTCCAGCCCAGACGACGCACCCCGAGCTCTTGGCCTGAGGCATCCTCGGGAGCGGGAATGGCGCCGTGGTCGGAGATCAATGCCAGAGAGAGTGAATGGGCGGAAGCTTTCTCAAGCCGCTGAAGCAGGCGCCCGAGAATCTCGTCGAGAGCCCGCAACTGGGCGTCCATCTCCGGAACCTCAAGGCCGTAGCGGTGGCCAACCAGGTCGGTGCCTGAATAGCTCACCAACAGGAGATCGGTTGATGCGCCCCGACCGACGCGCTCTCGGGCGACAAGCTCGGACACAAGCAAGTCGAGGGCAAAATCGTAGGCGGGGCTCGCCATGAGTTCAGAGAGCTTCCGGGTGCCCTGCACGGCGAGCATGTTTTTTTTATGGAGTTTCGCGTTGAACGCCGCAAGCCAGGTCGGCCGTCTGTAATAGGATGACGTCGCAAATTCCCCCCGGAGACTGTCGAACCACAGAACGATGTCCGCCCTGCGTCCGCCGAGCAGGACGGCCGCGCGGTCCTTGCCCGAGACCGCAAATACGCGCGCCTGAGGATCAAAAGATTTTAGCGCGTCGGCCAGAGTCGGCCCGCGCAAATGCTCGGGACCGATACCGTAGACGGAATCGGCCACGCAGTAAGTCTCCTTGCCTAGGAATCGGTCGTACCAAACGTTCCCGACGATGCCATGAACGCCTGGAGAGCGGCCCGTTGAAATCGCCGCGTGGCCGGGGCACGTCTCCGTCGGAATGTGCAGATGGCGAACGTTTGTGAATAAGGCCCCTTCGCGGCGCAGGCGGCGAAAGCCCCCGTCGGGAAGGTCGGAGCGATCGAGATACTCCGGCCGCATTTGATCGACGACGACGACCACACCCAAGCGAACGGCTGATTCGGCGGAGACGCGAAAAAACAAAATAGCGGCGACCGCAAAGTAGGCCGGCATTCGTCGGAGCCTAAGCGGAATAGTCATTTTCTATCTGCAGCGTGACATGCGTGAGTTTAAATCGTTCCGCTAGAATGTTTTTTCCGTCTTTCAAGACCTGGGCATGGTCGCGGCCCTCCGCTATGATGAGATGGCCGCTCATCGCTTCCTGGCCCTGCGTCAGAGACCATAGATGAAGATCGTGCACGCCCTTCACG